>JADKFX010000001.1:3942500-4128111 GCA_016717265.1 Saprospiraceae bacterium | reverse complement strand
GAAAATATCTTGCTCCTCGTCCACTACTTAACTTCTGCAAGTGTTGTTGCTCCAACGGTTGTATTTGTTCCCCCTGTGTTTTGACCTTCGGATAAACGAACAATATCATAAAGATTTAAAACGTCCCAACCTTCGTTTAATTTTTGCACTGCAAAAACTGCTCGGATTGGATTGTTCTCATCTTCTAGCGTATTTAAAAGCAACTGATTCTTCTCTGCTTCTTCATCATTATTTGCACTGATGCAATTTTCAAAACGGAAATTGATTTTATTCTTCTTGAAATCTCGGCTGATGAAATATTTATTGAATCAAAAAAGTTAAACGCTTTTTGAACTATTGTAACTGTTGCCGTATTTCAATTTGGTCAACCAATTGGGCTGACATTAAATCAATGAGATTATGAAAATCTACTTTGTTTTGTTCGGATTTTAATTGTCTTTTTTTGCTTTGAATAGAATAACAGGCTTTAAATTGATATTGTTGGCTGTTGCCAACTCTTGACGATAGTTCAATATCAATGCTTGTATAATTCTTTCTTGCTGGTCAAAGCCTGACCTGATAAGATTTATTTCTTTGAATATTTGTCAATTCTGAATTGAGCAAGGTCGTATTTGAAAATTACCTTGTCTTGATACTTTTTTAAGATTTCGGCATTATCATAGTCAAGCGTAAGCGGTAAATTCTAAAAGTATGTTGTCGAAATTCTGTTTTAGAATTTCAATTACAGTTCCTTCCCAACTGCCAAATAAATCACCGTTGTTTTTTGTTGCAGAACTTAAATGATGTGCTTCATCTGCTAGAGCACCATTTTTTGTCCTTGAAATCTTCGTAAGTAACGCTGTTTTCTTTGGTGTTGTTTAAAATCATGCAGTTGCTGAATAGTCGTGAATTTGATATTGATGTTTTTATCATCAGCACTTTCAAAGGTGTCTGTTTCCTTTATATAAACTTCCTTTCCGTCAATTACTATTTTGTCATTGAACAAATATTTTGAAGCCTGTGGATTCAAAAAATTGTCCTTCGTTTTTCTTGATGATGTTGTTTGAGTTAACGAAAAACAAAAGTTTCTAAAACCTTTTTCATACAAGTAAAGCATTAAGCCAACCATTACTAAAGTCTTTCCGCTACCTGTTGCCATATTATACAACAAGTGAAACGGTTTTTGGGTCTGCCTGTAAAATCTTCTGTATGGCAAAGAATATAACGCTGAAAAGATTCTATTTGATAAGGTCGTTGACCAAAACCAGGTTTAAGATTGTCAGTTATGTAATTGGGAAGAGGAACACGGGCAATTTCTCTTTACCAAACTCCCGCACCAATGTGTCGTGTAAAAACTCATTCTGCTTATTTTTAAGTTGGTAAAAATCTTGGGTTACTTTCTTTCTTCGGCTGAAACGGCAAAGTCTTTATCGTTCAATGAAGAAAAGATTTACATACAATTGGTTTTTGTCTAATAGCTCAACCAAATGTTGTTTTTTGTTCTTCTAAAGTCAATGCTTTAAAATCTTCAATATTTTCTTGCTTTTGCAAATCAACATTGTAGTTAAGAAAGATTTTGTTTTCATTTCTCCCCAAATTTTCAACACTGCTTTTTTGTCTTTGGCAGATTTAATTTGTTCAATGAAGTTTTGATTGTATTTTTTGAGTTCCAAATAAACAAATTCACCATTTTTGTTTTGTTCGATTACCTTTTTAATTCTTTCAATTGTTATTGTTCCAACGTAGTCAAGTTGTTCGCAGATTATAAAATTTCTTGGTTCTTCAGCTTCTTGATTAATCTCAAGAACTGCTTGTGCTGTTGTTCCTGAACCACCAAAAAAATCTAAGATTGTATCGCCTTCATCGCTTGCAATCATTACTACTCTTTTAATAAGTTCAACAGGTTTTGGAAATGGAAACGCTGGATTTACTAATAATTTACGAAGTTCTTTTGTTCCTGCTTCTGTGCGAACTGCACTATCATCCCATATTGATTTCTTTTTCCAGTTGTTTTTCTATGTTTTTCATAAACATTCCAACCACCATCACCTTTCTGTTTTGCAACAACTTCTGTTTTATCAAGGTCTTCATTGCTGTTTGATTCAGATTTAGGTTTTCCCCAACGCCAGCAACTTTCCTTACCTGTGCTATTTAATGGAACAGCTTGTATTTCAAATCCTTTCTTCGGAACTAATGAAACTGCACAAAATCCATTCTCATCTTACTTTTTCATTAACGTAGAACGGATAAAATAAATTTGGACGATTGCCTTTGTGAAATTTCGGATTACGATTCCTTTAGTTCTCTCAAATTAAAACCACCTTTCGAGTCCTTGTATTGATGAGTTACGTCTGTTTTTTCAATTTCATTCATTTCACTATCAGGTGATTTTTGATAGCAAATTAAATATTCGTGACTTTTGCAATTTTTAAATAATCTCTTCCACCTTTATTTGATTGAATTATAATATCAGAAACAAAATTTTGTCTGCCAAAATTTCATCACAAACTAATCGTAAATATGGATGTTCATTATCATCAATTGAAATAAAAACAAAACCATCAGGACGAAGCAATGATTTTGCTATTTCCATTCTGTTTTTAATAAAAGGTCAGCCAAGTTGAATGATTGAAACTGTCATTGTATCTGAAACTATCCCCGCCAGTATTGTAAGGAGGGTCAATGTATATTAGTTTTATCTTATTTTCAAATTGGGCTTTTAGTGAATAAAGGTCAATAAATTGTTACCCTAACAATTAAATTATCCGTTATAAAATTATCCTCATCCCTATTGAATTTATCGAATGCTTTATCACCTTTGTTGTGTAGCGTTTTGCATTGGTTAAAACCTTTGGTTCTAAGAGTTGAGTAATTTCGTCTTGTGCAAGGGTTTCATTAAAAAAATATTTCTTCTCTTATATCTTCTTCACGGCTTTGTCCACCTTCTAACACACAGTCTTTAAATGGCCAAACTAAAGCAACTTCGTTGCGTTGCTTCAAATATTTTCCGTCAATGTTTAATCCAACTTTGTTTTTATATGCGGTGTAGCTGTCATTCAAATAATTCTTTTGCTCCAAAAACTGCACAAACAAAGATTGGTTGAAAACCAAAACACCTTTGATGTCAAGAAAGAATTTTGCTTTCAGTGCCTTATCGTCAAGCAACAAGCCAATAAGTTCAGCATCATAGTTCTGTGCTTTATTTATTACCACCCATTTTTAAGTTCTCCGTTGTCGGTAACGAAGTTGGGTTCTTTTTTAGTTGCTTTTCAAGTGTTTCGTATAATTTCATTTCTTGTCTGTTGCTTTAGTGATTGATACTTTTCCATTTAATTTCAGTAATGGAGAATCTGATGCATAGGGCACTTTTCCAGAAGGAACTACTTTTGATGATCTCCGTTAGGTGAACTTCTTGGTCGTCAAAAAATATGTGTGCTCCAAATGCTTTTAAAACATTGTCTTTAGAAAGTCCGCCCAAAATATGCTTCGTCAACATATACGCCCCATTTGCGAAGCGTTTTGATAACTCTCATATGTGACGGTGCATTTCTTGCTGTTACAATTGCAATTCGCAAAGGAGAAAGTTCAATTGTTGTTGGTAATTCTTCTTGAATTTTTGAAAGTTTAATTAGCAATTTTGCAAAAGGACCTTCTCCCAATGGTTCGTCTTGATGTTCTTGCTCGTATTTATGAAATGCTTCAATTCCTTCTGTTTTGTATCTGTGTTCCGATTCGTCAGAAAACAAAACTGCATCTGCATCAAATGCAATTTTCACTCTGTTGTCACTGGGTTTAAATTCTGTTGGCGGTTCGTAAATATAGGCGGCTGCACATTTTTAGAATCAATTACACTTTGAACATCTTTAAGGTCTTTGCTTAAAAAATAAGTCAATATCAAAAGCATCTATATAAGGTGCTAAAGGTTCGCCACCACTAAACGCCATTCTTGTAATGTCCAAATTGTATTTACCAACGGAGTTCATAATTCTTACACCTGTTTCCGGGGCTGTTTCTCGACATTACAACAACTTCAACAATTCTTTTCTTAGCGTTTTCATTTAAGTGCAATAAACTTTGAACAAGGTGGAAAGCTGTTCCAAGTTCTAAAGGTTCGTCTTCGTGTTCAAGTTGATACTTTCTGAAACCAGAAATACCTTCGGTATTAAAATTTCATTTTCCTTTTCAAGATTGAAAAGTGCTCGGCTGGAAACTCCAACAACTAATATTTCGGAAAAATCTACAGCCATTATTTTGTTTTCTTTTTATTGTATTTAATTTTCTCTTCTGCTACTTGCATTGCTTGTAATGCCAAATCTTCGTCTTGAACTTCATAATAAAGTTTGTCTGAAAGCCAAGCAATTATAACTTCATTCTTTTGGTCTTTATAAAAGTTGGCAAGTGATTTTACTTGCTCTTTTGTCGGCATTCGTTTGTCTTGCTCGATTTTGCTCAAGATGGTTGGGTCAAGCGAAAGTTTAGCTCCAACTTCTCTAAGCAATAGTCCTTTTGCTTCTCTTAATTCTCGTAATGTCGTCCCAATTGTTTTCAATGTGCTTTCTTTTGACTTGACAAATATTGGCAAATGTAAAAATTATTTTTAGAAAAAGGGTCAAAAGTTGCCTCCAAATTTTCAACATTCCACTTGTCGGGTGGTGGGTGGGCTTTTGGGTGCGGTTGGGCAAAATTAAATGTGGTGTTTTTGTGTCGGCAAGTGCGTTGGCAAAACACCTCTTTTAATTTTGCGAAGCGTTGGCTTTTTGTCCTTCGTTTCTGTTTGTTTGTTGTCGGTCGTGTCGTCTTTTAGGGTGAGTGCTAACGTTTTGCGGGTTGGCGTAGTGGCGGATTTTAGCACAAAGTTCAATCGAAGAACTGCACTTGAACCTACCACAAAACTGTCATACGAAGCACGAAACCCGCCATTACGCCAAACCGCTGTTACCAGCAGGCGTTCTGTCGTCCGTCCTTGCAAACCATTGTCAGTATTGAGTTTCAGTGTCATTGTCTGTCGGGTTGTGCGTGGCGTTTTTTATTTTTTTGAAGGGTCGGGAAATTTTTTAAAACAATTTTTCTGTTGCAGTTGGCTTTGCAAGCTCTTTGACAAAGCTTTGGTTGTAGCGTTGGCTTGTGCGGCTTTGGCAATGTGCTTGCAAATAGCGTTGGCATTTCGTCTTGTTATATTGGTGGAAGTCCCAATTCCTTTAAAAATTTATTATGTGTCTCTCTTGCTTTGGTTATGTCCTTGTCAAGGTCAACGAGTTTTTTGTTTACTTCTTTTAAGTCAATTATTTCTTCGTCTAACGATGTGCTTACATAGCGTGAAATATTCAAGTTGAATTCGTTCTTAATGATTTCGTCCATTGATACTCTACGAGAATAACGGATTTCTTCTTTTCGGTCTCTGTATGTTTCAACTATTTTGTCAATATTTTCAGGTAGTAAATTGTTTTGTCGTTTGCCCTTTTCAAAATGGTCAACGGCATTGATAAACAAAACATCGTCAAACTTTTTTGCACTTCTTTAAAACCAAAATAGAAACAGGAATACCTGTCGAGAAAAACAAGTTGGCTGGAAGTCCAATTACTGTATCAATGTTTCCGTCCTCTAATAATTTTTCTTCTGATGCGTTCTTCTGAACCACTTCTAAATAAAACACCGTGAGGCAAAATGATTGCCATTGTTACCTCTTTACTCAAGAAGTGAAAACCGTGTAACAGAAAAGCAAAGTCGGCTGCTGACTTTGGGGCAAGTCCATAACTTTTAAAACGGAAATCTTGTCCCATTTCTTCTGATGGTTCCCAACGGTAGCTGAAAGGTGGATTGGCTACAATGGCATCAAATTCTAATTTCTTTGAAGGATTAATTTCATTTAAAATCTCCCAGTCATTGACTAATGTATCTCCGTGATGAATTGCAAATTCTGTGTCCTTAACTCCATGCAAAAGCATGTTCATTCGGGCTAAGTTGTAAGTTGTAATATTTTTCTCTTGTCCGAATATTTTGCCGATTGTTCCTCCTGCGTCTGTCATTCTTTTACGGACGTTGAGCAACAATGAACCTGAACCAGAGCAAAGTCTAAAACTCGTTCAATCTTTTTCTTTTCACCTTTGCTTGGGTCTTGGCTGTCAAGTGTTACAATGGCAGAAAGAATGTCTGAAATACGTTGTGGTGTATAAAATTCTCCTGCTTTTTGCCCTGAACCTGCTGCAAATTTTCCAATCAGATATTCGTAAGCATCGCCTAAATAGTCAATGTTTTTATCAAAGCTGTTGATGCCTTCTGCAATTTTCTGAATGATGTTACAGAGTTTCTTGTTTCTGTTCTTCGTAGTTCTTGCCAAGTTTATCAGAATCTAAATTGATTTCGGAAACTAACCCTTGAAAGGTGCTTTCAAAAGATTCATTTTCTATGTATTTAAAACCATCTTGCAAAGTGCGAAGCAACTCTTTGCTTTGTGTTTTAGCCAATTCAGCAATGCTATTCCATAAATGAGAAGGTTCAATTACATAGTGAACTTTTCTCCTCATTTGCTTTTCAAATTCCTGAACATCATCAGGATTGTTCTCATACCAAACGGACAAAGGTGTTCGCTTATCGTTTTCTTTAAGAACTGGATAATCTTTTCCTAACTCTTTCTTTGCTGCTGTTTCGTAATTGTCCTTAGATAACGTAAGAACAAAAATGAAAGCATATAATCTCTGAACTGGTCAGCGTTCATTGCTCCACGCAATTCGTCTGCGATTTTCCAAAGTGTATTGCCTAATTGTGTTTGATTATTGTCTGTCATGCTGTTGCTGTTTCTATTGGTTTTTCAAGTAAGTCTTCATTGAATTTATAGTTCGTTCTGAAGTTCTTGAATATTTGTTTGAAATATTTCTTGTTTTCTTCTCCCATTTCCTTTGGCTCAAACATTGAATAACCACCGTGATTCAGGTTGTTGACCATTCGAGTGAATAGTTTTTTTCTTCATCATCATTTCAATGATTATACAATCTGAAAAGCCATTGAAGCCATGAAAATTAGCTGCCTTTTCAAGAATTGTTCTGAGGAAGTAGAAATGGTAAGTGTAAATTTATCTGCATTGATTGCCTTTTAGTAAATCCTGAATCATGGAAACATGATAAAAGAATGGCTGTCTGTTGTGTCTTTTAAAATAAACTCCATCAGATTTACTTAAAAAGTCGTGGTGCATTATTTCCGTTCATTACATACAACATTGAAAATAAAGCGTGGTGAGTTGATACAATTGACTTACATCGCCATTGCCCTTTTTAACATAGAGCCAAGATGATGTGTACTTACAATTGTATTGTTGTCGTCCAAGGAAGAAACTGGTCATCTACGTAAATGTATTTTACCCAATCGTAATTTTGATGCCTATCTATTGCTAATTGTGCTACTGCTAAAAGAAGCACCATATAAAAAGGTTTTCTTCGCCTCTTGAAATTTTTACAAATTCAACATTTTGAGGAGTTCCTGCAACAATTTCTTCTCTGATAAAGTTAACTGCCCAATATTCATTTTCGTCTTTGTCTTTGTATTCGTAATCAATAAGGAAATTGAAATTTGAGTAGCGATGAATAAGAGGCCGAATTTTATTGTCCATATCCAATGCCCGAACACCTGCAATAAAAGCAGAATATTTATTTATGAGCAATCTTCTATGTGTGTCGCCATCTAAATCATTATCCCATGAAAACAAGTCTTCGGTAAAAGCATTAAAATATAAAGTGTCTCTTTCTGTTACATTGCCGTCTGCATCAAACTTTTCCTTTTGTCTGAAATCCATAGATAGGCGTGTTTTGCCTGTTCCATTGTATGCAAATAGTAAAACATATCTTTATCTAATTCACGTAAATATTCAGCTAATTCCTCTATTGACAAGAATGGTAAGAAGCTAATTGATTTGAGTTTAAAGGTTAGTTTGTTAGTTATTGCTTCACTCAATCCTGCTTTTTAGATTGTAAACATTTTCAGCACCGTCAAATACATAATTGCTCTCAAATAAAGCTTTGTCTGCTTTATTGAGTTTACCTCAATATTTTATCCTCAAAATCAGCTTTCTTTATTTTAATAACTCAGGTCTCATTCTTCATTATTTATTGATGGAAACAAACCTTGCAACAATCCTTCTTATGAAGTTGCAGAGCTTCCAATTTTGATTTTGTGCGTTTATCAAATCATCAATTGAAGAAAGTGTATCAGCAATTTATCTTGTTCTTTGGGTCTTCTGGTATAAGCAATGGACAATTCAAAACATCATCTTTCTTAGATTGGTTTGCTTTACGCCATCATCAAATGCCAAAAAGTATGGATTTCGTTTAGCAAATAGTATAGAATTTTGCTATTGACATTTCGTGGCGTAATTCTGCAAATACGCTGATTAACAGTGTAGCGATTATCTTCTTCAACCAAAAACATTTTGCAATGGCTTTTCCATTTGGAATATCACTCAGCACCATTAAAACATCTCCTTTGCTTGCAGGCAAAAAGCGGTATTGGTGAATTTCTTTACTTCGCCATCTTGTGAAATGAACTTTGAATTCACAACTATAAATTTGCCATCGTCTGCAATATCTTGTTCGTGGGCTTTACCGTTTTCGTAATCTGCAACTTGGGTCAAAGTAGTTTCTTCGCATTCTGCACTATCTTCAAACTCACTGAACTGAAATTTTGGAACTGTTTCGCCCTCCTGCGGCAATAGGTTTTGCAATAAGCCCTTTTGTGGTCTTTCAGTATTTCCAGCTTTTGGTCTCGGCTGTAATTACTTCATCTAAAGACGAGAGGCAAGCAGCGATTTTTTGTTGCTCCTTTGAGAAGGTAGCTTAACAACAAATTGACTCAAAACTTCTTTGTTATCGTTTTGATTATTCCACCGGGAGCTTTTTAGTTTTTCAATTTCAAAAAGCAGGAATAATAAATAAGCAAAAAAAGTCTTATCTAATTCTATGTAAAATTCTTCAAACAACAAAAGAGTTCTATCAATATAGGCATCATATTGAGTAATTGCCACTCTGCCGATTGACCCTTGAATTGTAATTATTACAGTCCCTTTTGGAATAAATACACTCTGTTCCGCTCCTAACTTGCTAATTTTATTTTTGGTTTTGGCTTTAATCTAAAATCTTCGCCAACATCGTAAACCTGTATAAAGGGCATACCATTAATGTCATCATACCATTTAGGCAGACCATAAGGTTGAGGAAAACTTCCTCTCCGAAACCCAGCTATATTTATTAAGGTGTCTTCGACCCAATTAGCGTCATTTAGAAACTCAGGAAATCAAGCCTTGGTACCAATCTAAAATTGTTTTCTCTATTCATGCTTTCAGTCCTGATATTTCCTGCCCTTCGGCTTGTTTTTTTTTAATAAAGGTGTCAATTCTTCCATCAATGCCAACTCGCTTGGTTCTTTCTTTCCAGCCTAAGTCTAAAGGGCAAAAGTTCACTTAATTTGTCAGCATCAAAAATCATTCGGCTAATGATGGAAGTTGTAAATTGCTGCAAGAGCCGAAATCTCCAAGCCATTATTTTGTGCTATTTCTGCTAATCGTTTGGCAATTTTTGCTTCTTTAAAGTTTTGATAGCCGTCTTTTATTTCATGTTCGTTTAAATGCTTTTCCTACTTCCAAATTTTTGATGTAGTCAATAATATCTCCTGTTCTTCCAATAGATTTGAACTACTACTTAATACACCAATTAATTGGTCACGGGTCATTTTCTGCTTTTTCTGGTGTGCCTTGTGTATTTGGCAATCAGGTTCATTATGTAATCATAATCAACCACTGGAAGAAGCAAACAACACAAATTCAAAGTCTAATTGCTGAATGTTTTCAGGTGCTTTGCTGCCTTCTTTTTGCTGAATTTCTTTGAGTTGTTTTGCAATTTCCAAATACGAACTACGGAAAGAACGCAATTGCTCTTCGGGCATTAAATCGTCAATTTTGATTTCTCGTTCTTCGTTCAGGTCAGTGTATTGGTCAAGCTGTGTTTTCAATCGTTGCACTTTTAAAAACGATTGATAAACTCTACTCGGGCCGCATCACCTTGATGTTGTAAACTTCTTGCGGCTCTGCTACCATGTTTTTGTCTTCCATCCACTTCTCCATTGCTTTCACTGCTCTTGGTATTTCTCAATCACTTTCGGAGCAGGGTCAACCAACCAAATTTCTTTGGCTCGTCCTGCATCTTCTCCATGAATAGGGCAATGGCTCTGTCAACTTCGGCTTGTTGCTGGCGGAAATCTAAAATGTTTCCATAAGGTTTGGTATCATTCAAAATACGGTTGGTTCGGCTGAAAGCCTGAATCAATCCGTGGAATTTCAGGTTCTTGTCCACATACAAAGTGTTCAAGTATTTGCTGTCAAATCCAGTAGGGCAACATATCCACCACAATCACCAAATCAATTTTGTTCTTGCGTGGATAGTCGGTATTGCTGAACTTTTGAAATTTGATGCGTTGTTGAACATCTTGGTAATACAAGTCAAATTCAGTGATTTTATGATTTGAGCCATATTGTTTGTTGTAATCACTGATAATGGCTTCAAGTGCTTTTTCTTCTTTTCAGGTTCAACTTTGTTGTCTGCCTTCTCTGTTGTAAATCTTCCTGCAATTGCTGAACGTCTTTGTTCCCTTCGGCAGGCGGTGAAAACACACAAGCAATATTTAATGGAATAAAGTTTTCATCTTCTTTTGTCTTGCTTGCCTGAATGTCTTTGAATAGTTCGTAATATTCAATAGCATCATTGATAGAAGCAGTTGCCAATAAAGCGTTAAAGCGTTTGCTGTGTGTTGCAGCATCATGTTTTTTTAGAATAGCATTTACAACCGCTTTTTTATGGTCAGTGCTTCCAACCGTTACATTTTTTTCAGGTTTGAAATAGTCAATATGGAAAACGCAATACGTTTCTATCTTCTATTGCATGAGTTATGGTGTAGTTGTGTAACGGATTTTGAAAAATATCTCTTGTAGTTACATAAGAGCCAACTGTTCCGTCAATTTGTTTGTAATTGGCGTTTTCGTCAAATATTGGTGTGCCTGTAAAACCAAATAGTTGTGCATTTGGGAAAAACTCTTTGATAGCTTTATGATTTTCACCAAACTGTGAACGGTGGCACTCATCAAAAATGAAAACAATTCGTTTGTCGCTTAATGCTTGTAAGCGTTCTTTATAATTGTTCTTGTTGTTTGGGTCTAAAGCCAGTCCTAATTTTTGAATTGTCGTAACAATTACTTTGTTAGCGTAATCGCCAGAGAGCATCTGTTTTACCCAATGTTTCTGTATTGGTGTTTTCCTCAACGCAACCTTCCTGAAATTTGTTGAACTCCTCACGGGTTTGTCTGTCCAAGTCTTTGCGGTCAACCACAAACAAACATTTTTCAATATTCGGATTGTCTTTGAGCAGGGTAGATGCTTTGTTAGAAGTAAGCGTTTTTCCGCTTCCTGTTGTGTGCCAAATGTAGCCGTTGCCTTTGTGTTCTTGTATTGAATTTACAATTGCCTTAACTGCATAAATCTGATATGGTCGCATGACAAGCAACTTTTGTTCGCTTGCAACCAATACCATGTATTTGCTTATCATTTGGCTCAGGGTGCATTTGCTCAAAACTTTTCTGAAAAGTCGTCTATGTGTGATTTTTTATTGTCCTCACTTGCAAATTGATAAACAGGCAAAATTGTTCATCAGCATTAAAGCTGAAATGTGAAGAGTTGTTGTTAGCGAAATAATAGGTGTTACTGCGATTGGTTACAATAAAAAGTTGCATGAAACAAAGCAATGAGTTTGTATAACCATTGTCTGGGTCACTTTTGTAGTCCACAATTTGCTGCATGGTTTTCGTGGGCTTACTTGCCGTTTTTAATTCTATTTGAACAACAGGAATTCCGTTAATCAACAAAATCACATCGTAACGGTGGTTGCTGTTTTCTGTATTTATGCGAAGTTGATTGATAACCTCAAACCTTGTTTTTACACCAGTCTTTTATATTTACCAGAGTGTAATGCAAAGGCGTTCCGTCCTCACGACTGAAGGTGTTGATTTCTCTTAGTCGTTTTGAAGAAGCAAAAACGTCTGAATTGATTATCTCGTCCCGTAGTCTGGCAAATTCAGAGTCGGTCAGGGTTAACCTTGTTGAGAGCCTGAAATTTTTCACGGAAATTCTTTCCAGCGAAGCCCTGTCCTTGATGTCCGACCTGTAACTGTATTTCAGGTCAGTCAATTTGGTAATCAAACTAACTTCTATTTGTATCTCTTTTGTCATCTAAAATTTATATCGGTCAAAGTTACTTTTTTAATCACATTAATCCGTCTGTGCGTTGGGACAGCGGCCTTTGCTTCGTGCCGAGGGTCGGTTTGCGGGTGGGGCAAAGCCAAATGTGCACTGGGGGGCTGGCTAAAATTGTTTTTAAAAATGCGGGTGGGGAAAAATAAAAACACAGGGTCGGAAATGAGTGTGCTTTACTCGTTGTCCGCTTGAAATATGGTCTGTATGTTGTCCAATACAAGTAGTAAAACTACTTTAAATATTCCAATTTGGGATGTTTACGGTAGCTTTTTTTCTTGATATATTATAATTCAAAATCATCGGTCAGGCTTTTAATGTTTTTTAAACTACGGATGCTCACATGGGTATATATCTCAGTTGTCTTGCTGGATTTATGTCCTAGTAATTCTTGGATATACCTTAAATCAACTCCAGCTTCCAAATTATGAGTAGCAAAACTATGCCTTAAACTATGTAATGTAAAATTGTTCGGACCTAATATCCGTTCACTTTGTGCCCTGAAAACTAAGGCCAAACTTCTTATTGAATAAGGCATTCCTTCAAATTGACCTTCTATTAAATATATTTTTGGCTTGTATATCTTGTAGTAATTTCGGAGAAATATTAGCATTTTTTCACTAATTGGAACTACCCTGTCCTTGTCCCCTTTGCCATGTCTTATAGTAACCGTTTTTTGATTTCCGTTGATATCTTTGATTTTTAAATTGATCAGTTCACCTGCTCTCAAACCAAGACTATATATCAAGCTGAGTGCCATTTGATGTTTCTTATTTGCTATCGTTTTTAATAATTGTTCCACTTGCTTTTTATCTATTACTTTTGGCAATCGACTTGATTTTCTGGGACGCTCTAATTGATTTATATCTAATAATTTATTTTGATATTTTTCAAAATATAGTTTCAAAGCATTCACCACCTGATTTTGATAAGAGACTGAATATCCTTGTTTTAATATATACTCCTGATTAAAAATTTCAAGATCTACATTTTGTATTTCTGCAGGATTTTTATTCATACTATTTAAAAAAACAAACAATGCATTTTTATATGTTTTAACAGTCGATGAACTGTAACGCAATTGCTCTAAATAGTTGCCGAATTGATCTGCAAAGTTTTTACTGCTTTCATAACAATCCGTTTTGTTTGAATTTAATATGGTTGAATTTGTTAATTTTATATTATTTTCTACTCTTTTTTTAATGCTAAGGCTAAGTCCTCGGTAATCTGGAAATATTCCAGCATTATGGAAACTTTCAATGCACTCTTTAAATCGATTATCTTCGTAAAAAAAATAATAACATCGGTAGGTTTTACTATAAAATAGTCCTGGTAAACTCTTTATAAATTCTATGATTTCTTTGTCGTATTGGAAATAAATGCCACAACAATCGGAATTCTTATGGAAGATATGTTGAATTCTAACTTTTCGGGGTAAAGCTTTTGTAGCATTTTTGAAATGAGATTGCTGTGATTCATTTTGTAAATCAATAGGGGGTTTAGGTGTCATAAGGTGTTGTATAATTAAATTAAAAAACTCTTACATATGATATTTATTTTTTAAATTCTCCAAATTCAGAGATCCGTGTTTTAAAGATAAATCTTAATTTTTAAATAAAACAGTTTTTTTAAATTTTATTTTGAAATGCTTCTGTTTAATACTTCTTTATCGGTTGTCACTTTTAACTTTTATCCAAGGTTAACGATGATTCTATATACCTATTTTATTGATTCTTAATGAACCCACCAGAGTATCATTTAAATTGCCGAATCTGTATCCTTTTATGATTTTACTTCCTATAAATACTCATAGTTCTAATGAACTCCCTTGGATTTTTAATACTTATAAATAGATTCATCATGAATTGATTATTTTTCTAAAATATTGAAGTCTAATACTTAGAATTTCAGATTTAATTCTGTGGAGATTGAAATTTACAAGTAGTTTGCAAATATTCATTTTACTTTTTATAGTAGGGATTCACAGTATAAGTACTCAGTTAAAGACACTGATGGAAGATCAAATTCCAATTAAGGTATTAAGTTTTATCCAAATGTTTTGTCCAATAATTTCCGGACTCTGATTACCATCGACTATAAAAATCTGTTCTTGAGTTTTAAGCTTTTCAAATGCTTCTATGTATTTTTCTCGTACGTTCCTAAGATTTTCCAGTGTTTCATAAAGTTCTGTAGAATTTCGCCCACTTTGAATGCGTTGCATACTGATTTCAGGACTGATATCAATGTAAATATTTAGGTTTGGACGTAGTAGTTCAGCACTTAGGGCATTGGCCTGAATTACCCAGTCCATGGCCATGTGAGTGCCGTGATATGCATAAGATGAAAAATAATATCGGTCGGTAATGACAGTATATCCTTCATCCAATTTTTTCAATATACCATTTGATTTATTTAATAAATGATCTAGTCTATCTGCCACAAATAATCCTGCAATAGTGCGGTGATCTGCTTCCATTTTATGATTGAAAATATCCCGGATCATTTTACCAATCGGATTATCCGTTGGCTCAAAGGTGCTGTAAACTTTATGTCCTGCATTTTCTAAAAGTCTTGCTAATCGTTTTGCCTGAGTGCTTTTTCCACTTCCATCAATGCCTTCAAATGCTATAAATAAATTTTTCTTCATATTGACAGACGAAATTAAATTTCTATTTCAAGGATATATTAATAAAAAAGTTCTCTGATCTAAATTTTAGTTTACATAAGTTAATTTAAACCTACAAAATTCTAAATTAAATTTTTTTAAACTAGAGTATTTAATTCCTTACTATTTCTGCTCCTACCGCATTCAATCGTTGATCTATGTTTTCATAACCGCGATCAATCTGATGTATAGAATGAATTTTACTTTTTCCCGATGCCGACATAGCTGCAATTAATAATGCAACTCCTGCACGTATATCTGGAGAAGTCATTTCGATTCCTTTTAATTGGTATTTTCTGTTGAGACCAATGACCGTAGCTCGATGTGGATCACAAAGGATAATCTGGGCACCCATATCGATGAGTTTATCTACAAAAAACAAGCGGGATTCAAACATCTTTTGATGAATTAATACACTGCCTTTTGCCTGGATTGCCATCACCAATAAGGCACTCATAAGATCGGGTGTAAATCCTGGCCAGGGTGCATCGTATATAGTCATAATGGAGCCATCCATAAAACTTTGAATTTCATATTCTTCTTGTGCAGGTATTAATATATCATCACCTTGGATTTTTAATGTTATGCCCATTCTTTCAAAAACAAATGGGATTATTCCTAAATGTTGTACACCTGCATTTTTAATTTTCAATTCAGATTGTGTCATAGCCGCTAAACTGATAAAACTACCGATTTCGATCATGTCCGGCAATAAAGTATGACTCGTACCTTGCAATTTTTCTACACCTTCTACAACCAATAGATTCGAACTTAATCCAGAAATCTTGGCACCCATTCGTATGAGCATTTTACAAAGTTGCTGAATATAAGGCTCGCAGGCAGCATTATATATAGTGGTGGTTCCCTTTGCAAGCGTAGCAGCCATAAGTACGTTGGCAGTGCCTGTGACAGAGATTTCATCCATTAAAATATAAGCTCCAGTGAGATGATCTGCCGTGATTTTATATTCTGATTTAGATTCGTCGAATACAAATTGTGCATTTAACTTTTGCAAACCTAGAAAATGCGTGTCCAATCGTCTTCTACCAATTTTATCACCTCCTGGTTTTGGTAATACAGCTCGTTTAAATCTAGCTAATAATGGTGCCAACAACATTACGGAACCTCTTATTTTTCTTGCATTGTTCTGAAATTCATGGGTCCCAAAATATTCCAGATCAATATCTGATGCCTGAAAAGTATAACTATGAGTATCGTGTTTACTTACTTTTACTCCCAATCCTCCAATTAATTGTATCAAATGTCGGATATCTAAAATGTCAGGGATGTTGTGAATCGTCACCGGCTGATCCGTTAGTAAAGTTGCACACAATATTTGTAAGGCTTCATTCTTGGCGCCTTGTGGCTGCAATTCTCCTTTGAGTTTATGTCCACCAATCACTTCAAAACAATCTGATCCCATCTTCTTGAATTAAGTTTCAAAAATACATAATTGCATGAATAACACAGTCAGTTGGAGCTGTCTATATTAAATAGGCTTCAGGCAATGTGTTTTTAAACTGATGAAATGAAAGGTATTAGATAAATATTCTGTATGCTGGAATTTCATGAAGAATGGTCGTTATGTTCTCCAGTTGAGAAATAATGAATAAATTTATTATGAAGTTGCGTGAATATAATTTGACACTCTCAAACCAACAAATCAAAAATTCTGTCTAAACACTTCTAGCCATCCCTTCTTAACATTAATCCAAAAGGCCTACAGCCTATTTACAAGTTCCGAAAACTCTTCCAAAATCATACCTGTGGCTCCCCATATGACAAGATCTCCTATTTGAATAGCCGGGACTTCACGCAATGGACCTTCCGTGGTTATTAATTCTATATTTTTACGGTAATCAGGAATTTGTAATTCTGATAATTGAATTTCATGAAGGGCATAAATTTCTGTTTGCTGTAAATTAAATTCTGGTTTGCCATGGTAATATGCCACATAAGGATAGACATGATGATAACTAACCGGAATGTAAATAGGACTTAAAGCTCCAAGAATTTCAACCTGATCTTCAGAGATGCCGATTTCTTCAACACATTCTCGTAATGCTGTGGCTTGAGTATCTATGTCTGCAGGATCTTTGCGACCTCCAGGTAATGCAATTTGTCCTTTATGTTTATCTGCAGGATGATTTGACTGTCGTGTGATTAAAGGAAAATAATATTCTTGATTTCGTTCGTAAATTAAGATTAAAACAGCAGCTATATGCACATCATCTGGGATAGCATAATTTAATCGGGCTGCAAAAGGTGCCAGTCTCAAATGTGCAGCTTTGCCAGGTAAAGGTTCTTTTAATTGGAATTTTATTTGATCAATATTCAGCATCAGTGACCTCGGAAATAAATAAGCTAAACGCAAAGATGAATGTGAAATATACGCAATGAAGTACTGGAATTACAAATAAAATAGTCTTCCGCTTTCTTCCTGTAAGCAAAATGCCTTAAGCCTACTCCCTTACAGATTATTTATTAGCTATTTTAAGATATTCTTCCAAAGCCATGGTCATAGAAGGTGTTTCGGGTGTCGGAGCTTGTATATCAAGTATTAAACCTGCATCGACAACAGCTTTAGCTGCAGGAGTTCCGAAAGCAGCAATCCGAGTATCACCTTGTGTAAAATCTGCGAAATTGTCAAATAATGATTTGATTTCCAATTGACTAAAAAATACAATGACGTCGTATTTAATTTCTTTTAAATCAGATAAATCTGCACTTACCGTACGGTACATTGGAGATTCATGAAATTTTATTTTAAGGGATTTTAAGAAATTTGCAACTTCGGGATTTCCGACTTCCGAACAAGGAATTAAAAATGGTCCGGATTCTTTATGTTTATTAAAATAACTGGTTAATTCTGTAACGGATTTAGTGCCATTAAACACCTTGCGCTTTCGGAATAGAATAAATTTCTGTAAATAATTAGCAACGGATTCTGTAGCGCAGAAATATTTATTCATCTCATTAATCTTAAACCGCATTTCTTCTGCTAGTCGAAAATAGTTTTCAATTGCGTTTTTACTGGTAAAAATGACATTTGGAAACTCATCATGGCGAATCCTCTGGCGACGAAAATCTTTCTCTGAATAGCCATCAACCTGAATAAAAGGACGCCAATCTAATTGAATATGATACTTAGCTTCTAACTCAAAATAGGGAGATCTTTCTGGCTTAGGTTGAGATAACAAAATGGATTTAACCTTCTTGTACCTATTGATTTTGTTGGCTGCAATGGTAGTCGTTTTAGTCGGCATTTCCTTCAGCTTTTATACCACACCCTGCCTCTCAAGAAAAACGAACATTAGGACTAAAGGTGCGATTTCGAAGGTGCAAAGATATAACAAAAAATGAAAAATATGCCCCCGCCATAAATTGACTGCAAATATTATTTCTCGAAGTTGTCTATATATATATAAAATAACGAAAATCAAGCAAATTAACCAAATACACTTCCTGCCAATATCAGGATTCACAAAAGTGATGATAAAATCAGCTGGAATTAATAAAATTGCCATAATACAAGAGAATATAACAATGCTGAACAAATACCGGTCGGATTCTTTGTAAATGCCATATATCATTCCTAATAGCTTGAGACTGAGATGTCTGATGCCATAAATTAAGAGCACACCACTAGCAATATAGAGTATATAAATGGGCTCTTTAAGTCCTTTAAAATGGATGATGCTGAGATAAATAAAAAGACTGGCACCAATAAAATATAAACCATAGAGCAAATAATATATCAATAGATTTTCTTCTTTGCTTTCCCGGTATAGTAAACTCAGGAAATTAAGGTTTATCAAACTTCGATAGAGTTTAATAGTGACACTCCGATTGATATTCAAGGCAATAGCCAGTAAAAAACTTAAAAATAAAAGTGCCCAAAATAAGAGGGATTGAATTTCAGAAGCCTGCAGCCTGGTATTCGCTGGTTTATTTATCCAGCTCATGATTTGACTTTTGGCTTGACCTGGAGTGCCTGCAATACTGCTCTTTGAACCAGGTCGTAATTCAAATGGATTTATGACTACGTTTTCGCTGCTATCTTTTTTTATAAGTAACTGACTGTCAATTGAAACTTGAGCTTTTCGAATGTCAAATGGATTGCTGCTTTGACTTACAGAAAGCACGGTAAACCAACAAATAATTAGTAAAATAGGGAAGAATCGTTTTAAATCTAAGGACATACAAACTTAAATCCGATACCATGGATGTTGTCAATTTTTATATCCGGATCTTCGCCTAGATACTTCCGAAGCCTGGAAATAAATACGTCTAAACTTCTACCCATAAAGTAATCGTCTTCACCCCAAAGGGTCTCCAGAATTACTGACCTTTTGATTACTTTATTCTTATTCTTAAGCAAGAAACT
Source organism: Saprospiraceae bacterium (assembly GCA_016717265.1). Classification (NCBI taxonomy): domain Bacteria; kingdom Pseudomonadati; phylum Bacteroidota; class Saprospiria; order Saprospirales; family Saprospiraceae; species Saprospiraceae bacterium. The sequence goes on along the minus strand of JADKFX010000001.1, from coordinate 4,108,799 downwards.
TAGTAGTTCGCTTTCGCGTTGAGTTAGAATACGGGCATCATTATTTAATACCAATTGGTATTCTAAAGGCATATATACGTATATCCCTACCTGAATTTCTTTTTCTTCTGTCGGGGCTTCAAAGACTTTAGATCGTCTTAAAAAGATTTCAATTTTTAAAATCAACTCTTCAATGCTAAATGGCTTGGTGAGGTAATCGTCCCCGCCTAGTTTTAAACCATGAATCCGGTCTTCCTTCATTGACTTTGCAGTCAGGAAAAGGATTGGAATCTGATGATCCTTTTTACGGATGTTTTCAGCAATTGTAAACCCGTCCATTTCAGGAAGCATAACATCTAAAATTACCAGGTCAAATTTCTCACTTTTAAATTTTTCGAATGCAGCTGCACCGCTTGAACAATGCAATACTTCGTACCCTTGTAATTCCAGATGGTCTTTCGTTATAAAAGATAAGGTTTCGTCATCTTCGGCGTATAATAACCTTGCTTTTTTCATTTATGAGAATTTTTGACCAATATACGTACAATTGTTCCTTTCTTGTATTCACTTTCTACACTAAGTTCAAAACCATGTTCGTCACAGATCCGTTTTACATAATATAAACCAATACCAAATCCTTTGACATTATGGATGTCACCAGTAGAAACCCTATAAAATTTTTGAAATAAATAGGGTAAATCATCCTTTTTAATTCCAATTCCTTTGTCCTCTATTTCAATGACACAAACATGATTTAAATCAAAAGTTCGCAATATTATCTGTAGATTTTCTTCACTATATTTAATTGCATTATCCAAAATATTAGACAAGACATTTACCATATGAAAGCGATCTGCTTTTACTTTATATCGTTTGGAATTCAATTCCATAGTTATAGAACCTCCGGCATCCTGAATCCGCATTTGCTGATGGTTACAAATTTCTTTAAGTAACTCATGCAAATCCAGTTCTTCCTTTTTTAAGCTAAAAGTGGAAGATTCCGTTTTTGCAATTTGTAAAACTTTTTCTACCTGATCATTTAAACGCTTCGTTTGATCGCGAATAATATTTGCATATTGGAATAAACGCTTATCCTCTTCTATCATTGGATTATTTACCAATACATCTGCAGAAATTTTTATGGATGAAATCGGGGTTTTAAATTCATGAGTCATATTATTGACAAAATCTTTCATTAAATCCGAATACCGTTTTTGTCGTAAAATAATCCAAATAGCAGAAACCAATATTAAACAAGCTGCCAATAATAAACCAGAAAAAAAGATTACATAGCCCATTTTCTGGTAGACATAAGATTCTTTTTCTGGAAATTTTACAACAAAATAATTGGTAACATCATTCTTTTTAGACTTCTTGTTTTTCTTAACAGCTACTTTTTTTTGATTGGGAACATTACAGCATTCGCTATATACCAATTCATTACTCGAGCAATCATAAATACCATACTCAAATGGAATGGCGATACCTTGTTTTTCAAATTCTGTTTCCAACAAAACGGCTAGCACAGATTGATCTATTGGCGTGTTTACATTTACTTCATAGAAATTACTGGCTTCTCGAACGATTAAACCCTTTTCCGTTAATTTTGCTTTGTTGTATTTTGCAATTCCCTGAGCAGTATTGCGAAGCGCGATACTTACAGATTGATGAAAAGAGGTTTCTTCTTTATTAAAAGTTTGTTTGATGTAATAAACCTGCATTACCGAGATGCCCAGGATAACCAGGACACTGAAAATAATAATGGTTGTAATCTTACCGGAACTCAAATACTATAATTTATATATTTAAACTGTTGAATCTCCATTAAGTTTATAAGCGGGTTTATATTTTCAGGAACTGGCATCTACCAATTCCATCCAGCGCAATTCTTTTTGATCTAATAAATCCTGGATTTCTGTAAGTCGCTTATTAATGACTGAAATTTCCTGGTTATCCATGGTGCTATCACTAAATTTAGCGACTAAAAGTTCCCGTTCTTTAGATAACTTTTCGAGATCCTTTTCAATTTGATTCATCTCGCGCTTTTCATTAAATCCTTGCTTTTTTTCTTTGCCTTTGTCTTTGATCTGCGGATTTTCTTTTTCAGAATTTGAAGTTACTTTTGGTTGATTCAATAAAGAGGCGCGATAATCTGAGTAATTCCCAGGGTAATCCTGAATCTTTCCATCCGTATTCAAAACAAAAACATGTTGTACTATTTTATCCATGAAATACCGGTCATGACTTACAATTACAATACAGCCCGGAAACTCCAATAAATAATCTTCCAAAACATTTAAAGTAATAATATCCAAATCATTGGTAGGTTCATCCAATATCAAAAAATTTGGATTCGAAATCAATACGGTTAATAAATACAATCTCCTTTTTTCACCTCCACTTAATTGAGATACCAACACTTGTTGTTGTGGTCTTGGAAATAAAAAGCGCTCTAATAATCCTTCAGCTGATAATTTGTGTCCTTTTTTTAATGGAATGTAATCGGCTATATCCCGAATTACATCAATGACCCTTTTGTCATCCCGCACTTGCAAGCCATCTTGTTCATAATGCCCAAATTGAACGGTTTCACCAATAATTATTTTACCCTGATCTGATTTTAAATTACCCGTTATCAATTTAATAAAACTGGTTTTTCCAGAACCATTCGGACCAATAATTCCTACTCTGTCTGTAGGTCTGAATTTATATGTGAATCCATCAATAATTTTCTTCTCTCCAAAGGATTTTGTGACATGATGTAATTCTAACACTTTTGAACCTAATCTCGGCTGGTCGATTTCAAATTCTATAGTACCTTGCTCTTTTGGACCATCAAGACTTTCTTTCAGATCATAAAATCGGTCGACACGCGCTTTGTTTTTTGTAGTTCTGGCTTTAGGCATCCTTCGCACCCAATCGAGTTCCTTACGAAGTAATTTTTCGGTCTTGTCTTTATAAATTGACTCTTGCTGCATTCGGATCGATTTCTTTTCCAAAAAATCTTCATAATCCCCTTGGTATTTATATAAAATACCTCGATCCAGTTCGTATATTTGATTGCAAACATTATTTAAAAAATACCGGTCATGGGTAACCATAAAAAGGGTTATCTGCGATTGCTCTAAAAAGCGTTCCAGCCATTCTATCATCTCCAGATCCAGGTGATTGGTAGGTTCGTCTAGAATAAGGAAATCAGGTTTAACACTTAATAATCGCACCAAAGCCAGCCTCTTTTTTTGTCCTCCACTGAGATGCTTTACCTTAAAATCAAAACCAGGCAATTGAAATTTACCAAATAACTCACGCATGGTAGTATCCATTTCCCAGGCATGATGTTCGTCCATTTGATGCAATGCTTTCTCAATTTCTTTGGGATCGTGAGTATTTTGAGCTCTATACAAAGCTTTTAAAGGCTCCATAGCCTCACTTTCAGAACTCAAAACAGCATCCAGGATAGTATCCTCGTGATCAAAGTCTGGATCCTGACCAAGATACCCAACTCTAACATCTTTATTAAGGTATACACTTGCTTTATCACCATCTGAGCTGTCTTCCCCAGCAATAATACGCATCAACGATGATTTTCCGGAACCATTCCGAGCTACAATGGCAGCTTTATCGCCTTGGTTAATCATGATCGAAAGATCCTCAAAAAGGACTTTTTCTCCATGTATTTTAGTAATATGTTCTAGGGTAAGGTAGTTCATTGGGCCGCAAAGTTAGGAATTTAAACTTTTGTTCAAGAGGAAGTGTTGCGGTAAACCTCAAATCCTTGAACTTCTGATCCAAATATAGCCTAAAGTATGAAATCAAAAATCAATTATCCACCTAACCATTCTTTAAATCCTTGCACCCGTTCGCGACTTACATAAATGTCTTCATCTCCAGGTGGTTCCAATTTTAGTTTTAGTCTGCCATTTAAATGAGGCACTATCTGTTGAATACTTTGTTGATGAATTAATAAATTTCTATTGATCCGATAGAATTTTTCAGCTTGTAAAAGGTCTTCTAATTTCTCAAGTGTATAGTCTACAAAGTACTTTTTATAATCTTTCGTAATAGCTTGGGTTAATCCATCTGAAGACTGAAACAAAAAAATATCGTCGCTGGCTATTGAAATAAGATGTGCACCATTGCGCACTAAAAAACGTTCTTTAATTTTTTCTTTTTGAATCATTTTATTCAGTAATTCAAAATTTAAGGATTCCGTTGAATTTGTTTGTGTCCTGATTTTATGAATTACACGCTTTAATTCTTCCGGCTCGATTGGTTTTAATAAATAGTCTATTGCATTTACCCGAAATGCCTGAACTGCATATTGATCAAAGGCTGTTGTAAAAACAACTTTGGATGTAATATTCACTTGCTTAAATATATCAAAACTCAAACCATCCGCAATTTGGATATCCATAAAAATAACATCTGGTGCTGGATTTGTTTGCAACCATCGAATACTGCTTTCAATAGAATCCAACACATTCAGGACGACAAATTCTGGAAATAGATTCTCCATTATTTTAGTAATCTGTTTGCTCGCAGGCAATTCATCTTCAATGATCAATACGCGCATGCTATAATTCTTTTGGATGTAATAGAATAATTGGTAAACGCACGATAAAACGATCTATGCTTTCTGTAACTTCCACTTTTTTTTCACTCAATAATTGATACCTGCTTTGTATGTTTTCTAGTCCGACCCCGGTTGAATCGGTAACTTGGTTTTTGCGTTGTAAATTATTTTGCACAATAATACAATCTACTTTAATGAGTAGCTCTATTCGCAAGGGTCTGTCTTTGGATATAATATTGTGCTTGATTGCATTTTCTATTAACATCTGCAATGTGAGCGGTACGATACCCATAGTTTCTGATAATTTTTCATTGGGCATTAGGACTTCCAGATTTTCGCCAAAGCGCTCCTTCAAAAGAAAAATATAGGATTCTAAATTCGATAATTCAGTATTCAAAGAAATCACCTGAGCATCCCGACTTTCCAGGACATACCGATAAACTTTACTCAATTGACGCACAAAATTTACTGCTTTAGCAGGTTCCTCTGGAATCAAATAAACAAGTGTATTGAGGCTATTAAATAAAAAATGTGGATTTACCTGATTGCGCAGACTTTCAAGTTGTGATTCAACATAATGGCGTTCCAGATTTACTTTTTCAACTACAGTAGTTTCAAGTTCTTTATAAAAATAAATACCTTCATAAATAGACATAATTAAGGAAGATACAATCAATGTTGCAATGCCTTCAAATAATAAATTCTTTTCCTCAATATGACTTGGAATTAACCAATTTAGGAATGCATCCAATCCAAAATTTACTAAAAAATATACAATCAAAAATGCACATGCCAAGAGACCGATGCGTTTGCCAATTTGGTTAAATTTTGGATATTTCTGTCGAATTCGAATATAAAACCATCGAAGTGAAAACCAAAAAGCACCCGTATAAATTAAAGACAATGGAATGCAAACGGCTATATATCCCCAATCTCCACTTGTATAATGTTCATGAAATAACAACATGGATATCAGTACACTCATAAGGGGTAGTCCGATCAAAATTATATTCCGATCATCGATGCAAATACTATGAGCGTTTATTTTCATTTTTATGCAGTTGAATTTAATGCTTTAATTAAAATTCAATACGATATAAAATGTCCGGAAAGAATCCAATTTGATAAAGCGTACCTACTTTTTTGTTATAGTCACTATATTGTTTTCTGAAAATATTTTTATGATTCGTGACATTCTGAAAATCAAGATAAAATGTTTGTGAAATCTTTTTCTTAGAATGATTCATTCGGTATCCTAATTTAATATCCCAGCGAAGGTAATTATCATAACGCTCAGAATACGCTTCGCTTTCTTTTCTTTTTTCTGTACCGGCAGCTAATGAAGCTTCTAAATCAACGGGTGTATCATATCGACCTCCAGCTGTTGTAAATTTTGTATCCATTGTAAATGCATTCCGTCCTGCTTTACCAAATTTAAATTCTTTTCCAGCTAAGATATTCAAAACATAGCCCCCATTGAATGCTGTATTGCGTTCTATATTATCAGAAGCTTTATATTTTGAATCAAATACAGATGCCGTAATAAGGGTATAATAACTTTTTGAAAAGAACTTCTCAAGGGTAAATTCTATGCCAATATTTCTTCCGGTGCCTTCATTTACCAAACTTGTATTTTCAGGAAAAACCCAATCTGCTCCTGCATTTAACATGGAAAACGTTGATGGAAATGGATCAACAGGAACTTTATCTAAGGATTGATAATATGTTTCCGCTTTAATTCTCCAGTCTTTCGAAGGTTTTAAATCATAACTTAAAACAAAATGATGACTTCTTGTAAAATCAAGATTTTGATTTGCCCGGATATAGGTCCCATCTGTCAAACGTTCCTGACGTAAAAAAACAGGTAAGGGTTGAATTTGATGATGCAGACCATATGCAAATGAAAGGCTTTGTTTTGCTGAAAAAATCCATTCTATTGAAGTTCTAGGATCCAATGCAATTTGATTTGTAATATCAAAGTATAAAGCATGTGTACCTGCGTTAATTGTCCATTTTTCATTGAGTTTAAACCGCACTTGTGCATATTCTTGCAAGCTGAGAAAGTTGCCTTGATAATCTCTTCCAGTAAACCAATCTGGCTTGCCATCACCGTCGATATCCGGAGTATCTTCGCGTTCTTTGACAAGGGTAGATGTATTTGAAAAAGTGGCTAAAAATCCGGCACGTATGGTCCATCTTGAATTCAGTTTATTATTATACAAAGAGGACAAACGGTAATCTGTTAAAGATTCATTGAAATCTACAATTCGGTAATTGCCCTGATCATCATAACGGAGATCGTCTTCCTGGTAAAGATTGGCTGTGTAAGAAGTAGATAAAATGGTTTTTAAATAGGAATGACTGTTTAATAAAATATTGTGTTTTAATCCTACCACACCAAATTTAGAAATATTGTAAGCATTGCGGCTTGGATCCGCAAAAATATCAGTAGTATCAAGTTCTTTTCCTAAAAATTCAATTTTACTGTAACCACCAATACCAAACAATGAAATTTTACCATATTTCCCTTGTCCAAAATTAAGGTTAAAAGAAAGGTCTTTATATGCTGGAACGGCGGTAGTGCCATAACTAATGCCAACTTTATTCGCAATTTCAACAAAGGAATGCCTATAAGCTACTAAAAAAGAACCGCCATTCTTTTTATTCATTGGACCTTCAGCCATTGCTTCAAAACCACTAAATGCTGCTAACTGGCCGGTGAATTCATATTTTTCTTTATTTCCAGAACGCAATCCGATATCAAATACGCCAGCTAAAGCATTTCCGTATTCGGCAGGAAATGCGGAAGTTAGAAAATCAGAATTAGAAATCATGTTCGGATTTAAAGCAGAAACAGGTCCGCCCGTTGTTCCAATTGTTGTAAAGTGATTTGGATTTGGAATGGGGACTCCTTCCATACGCCAAAGTACTCCTGTAGGTGAGTTTCCCCGGATTATAATATCATTTCGTTGGTCGTTATTAGCAGCCACACCAGCAAAGTTTCCTACTAATTTTGCGATGTCATTTCGACCACCAGAATATCGCCTTACCTCTTCTACATTAAATTGGCGTGAACTAACAGTAGCAAGTTCATTGATCGGACGATCTTTATCTGCATCTGCTGCAATAATAATTTCTTCCAGGGAATGAGTAGCTTCTTCCATTTTAATTTCAAGCACTACCTCTTTGCCTGATGACACAAGGGTATTTGGAATCAATAATTCGTGATATCCAAGATAACTTATCTGAATAATATGTCGGCCTACAGGAACATTTTGAATGACAAAGTTTCCATTCATGTCCGTGACATTACCCAATACCGGGGTAGCACTTAGTACAGAAACGGCAGCTCCTAATATAGGCGTTTCAGATTGTTTGTCAAGAATGGTTCCTCGAATTGTTTGGACACTTTGTCCATTACTATTCCCGGGAATTAAAAGGATTGCAATAAGTATTTTAAAATAATTTAAACCTAAAAATTTCATGTTGTTTGACTTCAAATGTGAGTATTATAATTACCCTGCAAAGTTCGATCTCTAAATGTATTTTAAAAGTAAAATCCAATGATCCCAATGAATTAACCATTGAGTTGTTAGAATTGTTGGTTGAATGGTATTAAATAGTAGGTCCAAAGTTCCGATTTTACATTTTAACTTATTCCGATTTTTTGAATATTAGGAACCGCTTTTATTAAAATTTCAATCTTGATTTAAATTAATATAGCCGACAATTAAGATTCAACTATATTTGGTCATAATTCAAGTTTTTCGGATGCCTAGATTTCCTGATTTTAAATTTATCATTCTGTATATTTTGTCCACTGTTTTTGCTTTTGCCCAATCTCCTGCTCCACTCTTTCATTTGGATGCGTCATTGGGTGTCACCAATTCAAATGGAAAAGTCAAAGAATGGCTAGATCCACAAAGAAATGTGAAAGCTACTCAGAATACAGCTGCAAATCAAGCTGAGTATATCGCACAAAGTATTGGAGGCAGACCGGCCGTAAGGTTTAATGGGGCGTCCACTTTTATGAATATGCCTTCCATATTTCCGGTTGATAAGGATTATACAATTATTGTTGTTTGTAAAGCAAATGGTCCGTCAAATAATATTTTAGGAGGGAATTCTCATACCCTTTGGATGGCAGGTGCGACGTCTCCAAAAATTTTGCATAATGGAGATTTTAATAATCAGGTTAGTGCAAGTTTTGATCCCGGATATGAATCCACAATTATAATAGCACAATACAATAATACAACTCAAAAAGGAAGCCTCATTCTAAATGGTTTATTTGAAGATTCATCCTTTTGTCCAAAAAATCTCGACAATACAATATTTATTTCTGCTTACCAGGGAGGTTATTATTTTAATGGGGATATTTCAGAAATTCAATTGTACGATCGATATTTGGATATAGCCGAGCGCAAAAAAATAGAAGCAGATTTAAAATTAAAGTATAAAATTAAGGATCCACCTCCACAGGATACAAGGTTTACAAATATACCCGGTAATTTTCATTTTTTTCCAAGGGATTCAAATGGAGAAGCACATTTTGAGATTCGTGGTAATATTGATAATCCAGTATATGATTCTATTCAACTTTTAGTGTATAGAGAGCAAGCACTCATTTCAGAAATTACAAATGCATTGGTGTATGATCTGAATCAAAAAGCACCATTTTTGTTTACTGCGAAAATAAAATCAGAATTAGCAAATTATGCAATAGAAGTCAAACTAAAGAATTCAACAGAAGATACATTAATAGCAAGAAGAGATCATTTAGTTGCAGGGGATGTTTACATTATTACTGGTCAATCCAATAGTATTTTTGGAGGAAATCCATATACTAATTTGTATTGCAGAACTTTTGGTAAAAATTATTCAAGTAGCAAAGCAGATACTCAATGGACGATTGCTTCAGCTGCAGGTTATGGAGGTGGCCCCGATATTTGTGCTTGGGGTATGGATTTAGCAAAATCTATTATAAGTGAATATAAAGTTCCGGTTTGTATTTTAAATGGTGGGGTAGGTGGTACCTCCATTCAACAACATCAGCGGGATGATATAAATCCTGCTTTGCCTGTAAATATATATGGTAGTCTCTTATATCGCGCCCAAAAATCAAACTTGGCGTCAGCAGCAAAAGCAATCTTTTGGTATCAAGGCGAAAGCAATGCAAGTGCTTTTTATTTTGATAATTTTAAAACATTATATGATGATTGGAAAATCGATTATCCGAATGTAAAAAAAATATTTGTAGTTCAAATACATCAGGGTTGTGGAGCTGGTGATCATGCTGCAGTAAGAGAAATTCAACGAAGCTTGCCAAAAAATTTTACTGATATTGAAGTCATTAGTACGATGGGATTACCCGGACATGATGGTTGCCACTATACTTTAGATGGATATCTTGCTCTGGCAAAAAATATATTCCCATTAGTTCAAAAGGAATTTTATAATGGAATTGATCAAGCCGATTTTTATGCACCGAATATAAAACAGGCATATTTCAGCAAACAAGATTATTCAGAAATTACTTTGGTTTTTCAAAAAGATAGTGCAACATTATTGCCTCCAAAAGATAGTATTCTGAATGGAACAACCATTTCCCTGAAGGATTATTTTGCATTAGAGGATCAATGGAAAGTAATTAAAAATATTCAAGTAAAAGGTAATGCAGTCATACTGGAATTAAAAAAACCTGGAATAGTAAATACGATTACCTATTTACCAGAAGTAAATTACCATGATTTTAACACGGTATATCAAGGACCTTATTTATTGAATAAAAATCAAATTGGCGCATTGAGCTTTTATAGATTCCCAATTGATAAACAAATGCCAACAGCTTCCAATCCAATTGCTGAAATTAAGGAGATTCCGATATGGGTTTATCCAAATCCTGGCAAGAAATCTATGCCATTATATTTTGTTTCAAATTTTGAAGAACCATTGGAAGATATTGAAATTTGTTTTAGAAATATGATTGGTGAAATTATCTTTAAGAAGAGATTGCCGTTTCTTCCTGCTGGAAAAAATACCATAGAAATTGAATTTCAAATTGAGCTTGCTGAAACGTTGATTTGGCAATTTAAATCTGGCTCATTTTTTAAAGCTGGTAAATGGGTTGTGCTGTAATTTAGATAGACTATTCTAAAGATTTATAAGCAATGAAAATTTGATTTACAAAGGCACTTTAAGCGGAATTTAAAAATGTTTTGATGAATTGATCAAACTATGTTTTTAAATTATTAGTAGACTATCATACTATAATTTCCAAAGGATATTTTGTACTTTTCAGTCGGTAAAAAAAACCAAAAGACTTTTTCAAAATAAGGCGCTTTACTATGCTCCTTGCTGCAATTCACATTTTTTCTTTTTAGGTTTTTGGTTTTATTGGGATGCAACTTTAGTTCATTTTAGAAACGAATCTTCAAAAGTATAGGTTTTGAAAAATGTTCACCACGCCGTATTTTGAACGATGAGAATTTGGAAGAAATAAATTGGCTATTAGTTAAAAAAATGTATAAACAAATGTTTACGATTCATTGTATTTTGAATTTGGCTGAAAATTTTATAACTCCATTTTAAATCCAATGCAAAATCTTTGGCGTTTTATTTTGTAATTCCCAATGATGCTATTTACGAAAGGTATTACAAATACTTTTTCAGGAATTTAAATCAAATTTAATCCCTTGTGCAAGGGGAACTTCAGTACCATAATTGATTGTATTCGTTTGTCGGCGCATATAGGCTCTCCAGGCATCCGATCCACTTTCGCGCCCACCTCCCGTTTCTTTTTCGCCGCCAAACGCACCACCGATTTCCGCTCCACTTGTTCCAATATTTACATTTGCAATGCCACAATCAGAACCAGTATGCGATAAGAAAAATTCAGCTTCCAGAAGATCCCGGGTCATTATAGATGATGACAATCCCTGAGGTACTTCATTTTGAATCGCAATCGCTTCTTCAAGATTACTATATTTCATTAAATATAAAATAGGAGCAAAGGTTTCTTCATGCACAATATTCAAATCATGTTTTACTTCTGCTATGCAAGGTTTTACATAACATCCACTTTCATATTCAACTCCAAATAATAGCCCACCTTCAACTAAAAATTTACCGCCCTGTACGTTTATTTGTTCTAGTGCTTGAAGATATAAGTTGACTGCATGTTGATCAATTAATGGACCAACATGGTTTTGTGGATCCAAAGGATTTCCAATTCTTAATTGAGTATAAGCATTGGCCAGTTTTGTTTTGAGTGTTTCGTATATGCTTTCCTGTATAATAAGTCTTCTGGTTGTTGTACAGCGTTGACCGGCAGTGCCAACAGCCCCAAACAATACGGAAGTTAAGACAACATTTAAATCAGCACTTGGGCATACAATAACAGCATTATTCCCTCCCAATTCAAGAATCGATTTACCAAAGCGTTTCGCTACTTCAGTACCAACTGCTCTTCCCATACGGGTAGAACCGGTTGCAGAGAGTAGCGGAATTCTGGAGTCTTTACTCAACCATTCTCCAATTTTAAAATCCCCATTAATAATACAGGAAATGCCATCTGGCAGTCCATGTTTAGTAAAGATAGATTGGGCAATATGTTGGCAAGCAATACTGCAAATTGGTGTTTTTTCAGAAGGTTTCCAAATAACCACATTGCCACATATCCAGGCTAAGGCCGCATTCCATGACCAAACAGCAACCGGAAAATTAAATGCTGATATTACCCCTACAATTCCCAAAGGATGCCATTGCTCATACATTCTGTGCTTGGGTCTTTCAGAATGCATTGTCAATCCAAATAACTGTCTTGACAAGCCAGTAGCAAAATAGCATATATCAATCATTTCCTGTACTTCACCTAAGCCTTCTTGAAGACTTTTTCCCATTTCATAGGAAACAAGTTGGCCAAGAGCTTCTTTATGTTTTACTAATGCATCTCCGATTTCTCGTACAATTTCACCTCGTTTTGGAGCGGGCACATTCCGCCAAAATTGAAAAGCCGTTTGAGCTTTCGATACAATCGCTTCATAATCCGATTGGGAAGAGATCCCTACCGCACCAATTCGTTTACCATTTACGGGTGAAATAGATTCGATGGTTTGGGCGGAAGGAAATGAAATAGCTCCGCACCAGCTTCCTTTGTTAGATTCCTGAAGCTGGAGTATTTGAAGAAAATCTGTATTCATATTATTGTATTAGGACCTTGTAAAGCGATGGCTTTTGATCTTTATGTTTAACGGATAAGAAATATAAACCAGGAACCAGGGCAGAAGTTTCAAATTCTATCAGTCCTTTCTGGATTTTTGATTCTATTTTATGTTCTTTACCGGAAGCGGAAATGAATTCAAAATTCAGTTCGGCAAGGTTTGTACTCGTATTTAATTTCAACGAAAATTTATCATGTGCAGGTAGTGGAAACAACTCACCCATACTAAAATCATTTGCGTTGAATGTTTGGGTTGTGAGATCTGTAAAGACTTCCATATCATCAAAATAGTACCCATCTTTTTTAGCTTCGTTTGATCCTGTATATAGAAACACCTGAAGTAAAAGGATCTTCCCTATATAATCTTTTAAATCTATCCATTCTGAAACCCATTCTTTTTGTTCACCGCAATAAACAGGTTCGCCAAATTCTTGAAACTGTGAACCTGATTTAGTGTATTTGCCACAAAGGGATTGAAAATGGATGCCATTTTCCGAAACTCTTACTTGTGCATAATCAACTAGATCATCCAGATCCCACTTAGCTTTAAATTTCAGATATGCATATTTTGCATTCGTTAAGTCAATCGGAAGAGAATTTTGAAATACTTTCTCTGTATTTGCTTCCATGGGTGCCAATGGACTATCCGTTAATGAATTTGGAGCCGAAACAAAACTTTCGGCGGTTAACATCCAAGCATAAACAGCAGGAGAAAACCATTTGCGATCATCTAAAAAGTTATCAGCCCAACCAGCTCTTCCGACAAAAGCCTTTTTGTTTTTTAAGGTTTCAGAATAGACACCGGTTGTTAATAATGCTGTAAATTCTATACTGTCTCCTCTGGAAGGATTTCCATCTACTACGAATGGTATTGAAATTTGTTTGGTTTCACCAGGATTCAATTGTAATTCCAGATCATTATTAATAAATTGAATATAGTTTTGATTTGACTCGAGATGAATTTTTATAGATCCTTGAACTACGCCAAGCCTTGTTACATTGTAAGTCAGGAAATTAGTATCAGCAGTAATAGATTTTGGAGATTCTTCAGTAAAATGTGCACATTCTCCAGCGGTCCAGGCTGCCACTAAATTCATGTATTGCGTAGATTGATTTAAACTTAAAATGTCTTTTCGTTGCGGCCAAAAAGCATAGCCTACCTCAGGTGTAAATGCATAGGTTTTATTCTTAAATATTTGTTCGCCATAAAACCAATCATCTGCTACACCATTTACTTTATAACTTAAGGTTTGATTGGAAGTGCCAACTTCAAAATGGTTATACCGGGTCATTATCTTGGCAATGCTATTAAACAAACTAGAATCGACTGTAGGCCTATCCAAATATCCCCATGGAATAATTAGCAAATCTCCAAATGCATGATAATTCATTGCAATGGTGAATTGTCTGTTTTCACAAAAATATTGCAATGCTGAAGTTTCAGTTTCCGAAAATGGTTCTGTTCCTCTATAGGTATCTGAAGTACCTGAAGGGCTAGATCCATCATTATCATAAGCCCAACCTTGTTCATAATTGCGATTAAGATCCGTTCCAATTCCATCGGCATTTGGGCTTCTGTTTTTACGCCAAAAGCCTCCACCATTAGGATTCGTATCTTCATTAAAGCGATATCCATCAGGATTTACACAAGGAATAAAAAACAATTCTCTATTATTAATCAATGAAGTAATCGCCTCATCCCGACCGTAATTTTCCAGAATATGCCACATAAAAAACATCATTTGCGACATACTTACAGGTTCGCGGGCATGATGAAGTGCGGTATATAAGACTTCTGGTTCATTTTCATCCTGATTTGGGTTATCAGAAATCTTTACATAATAAATCTGATTTTGATCTGTTGTTCTATAATTGCCAATTGCTTTTTTTATAGTGATCAAATTTGGAAATAAATCATGCATGATCTCTAAACTTTCATAAATTTCTGAAAGGCTTAGAAATCCATTCATAGATCCATATTGATAATTTGTAGGAAGTGGAAATTCAGGAGCTATTTCGGGTTCATTATTACAATTTGCCGGGGAATTACGTGATTCTATTTCAGGCTCGTGATACGAACTTATTTTTACTTCAAAGCCTGCCTTGCGAATCTGTTCAATTTCTTGTTCTGTAAAGTCACCATGATAAGAAACACCAGCATGAAAATGACCATGATCGAAAGCAATACCAATAGAATTAAGATCTTTAATACTTTTGCCTTCGAGAAGGATTGTAGCCGACTGCCATTTTGTTTGGCAATTTGCATCAAATACAAAAGAAAAGAATATGAAAACGGGGATTATCAACACACAACGCATAAGTCCTTATTTTGCGACTTGCAAAGCTAAAAATAATCTTTAGAAATTAGATGAATTTAAAAACATATTACAAAAATATCTTATATGAAGCGGGGTGTGATGAAGCTGGAAGAGGTCCTCTGGCAGGTCCGGTATTTGCGGCAGCTGTAATTTTGGACCCAAATCAGGAAATTTTAGGCTTGAATGATAGCAAAAAATTGAATGAAAAAGAACGAAATATCCTCCGAACAGAGATCGAGAGCAAAGCTCTTTGTTGGTCGGTTTGCAAGTTAGAACCTATTGAAATTGATCAAATTAATATCTTGCAAGCTAGTTTGAAAGCTATGCGAATATGTTTGCTGGATTTAAAAATTAGACCAACATCTATAATTATTGATGGAAATAAGAAAATTCCACATTTGGAAATAGAACAGTATTGTATTGTAAAGGGCGATGCAAAGTTCCAAAGTATTGCCGCCGCCTCCATTTTAGCAAAAACACACCGAGATCAGTATATGCTTGAAATACATCAAGAATTTCCATTATATGGCTGGAATCAAAACAAAGGATATCCAACCTTAAAACATCGGATGGCTATTCAGCAATTTGGCATTTGTAAATACCATCGAAAATCGTTTCAAATGAAAGATGTACATCCCCATTTATTTGAATCCTAAATTATGAAAAAACCGATCCTTTTTGCCTTTCCTGTAAATGACTTAACGATTGCACGTTATCTGGCAGCTAAAGAAGTTGATTTCATCGGAATTAATCTTGATGATCCGGATGAAAAAGCAATCAGATCCCGAATCACTCAATTTCGTGAATGGATTGAAGGTCCGCAACTTATTGGGGTTTCAGCAACCCCTCACCAGGCAACATTATCGGACTATAAATTAGACGGATTTTACCTGGATGAAGTATTCGAATTGCCTTCAGATTGTATTGTTTTTAGATCGGAACAATTTTTAATACGGAATCCACAAAGTCAATTTCAATATGTCATTATAGAAAAATCAAATGCAAGCTTTGAATCCATGCAATGCATTTTAAAAACAGATATTAACACAAATCCGGTTTTGGATTCTACTATAAAAGGGTTTCTATTTGCGCCTGGAAATGAAGAAAAAACAGGCTTATACGATTTTGAAAAACTAGAGGAGTGGTTTGAAAAAATTGAATCTATTCAAATGCCTTCAGAATGAATAGGCGCTTATTAATTTGTAAGTATTAAAATTCTTAAACCAAGGTAAAGCAGCTTTTACTTGTGAATGGGAAAGCCTAGTTTGTTTCCAATAATTGTTTTACCATGAGTGAAATCGTTTTACCATCAGCACGGCCAGCAAGTTTTTTAGAAGCAGCGCCAATTACTTTACCCATATCTTTTGGACCTGAAGCGCCTGTTTCAACGATTAATTCTTGAAGAATTCTTCGAAGTGAAGCTTCGTCTAATTGGGCAGGTAAATACTTTTCAATGACAGCAATTTCATCCCGTTCTACTACTGCGAGATCTTCCCGACCTTGTTTTTCATAAATATCTAAGGATTCCCGACGTTGTTTAACAAGTTTTTGCAGAATTTGAATCGCTTTTTCATCATCTACTTCCTTGCCACTTCCATCCGTATTGGCAAGTAAAATAGCTGCTTTAATAGCTCGGATAGCCCTCAGTGCCTTTTGGTCCTGTGCTTTCATTGCTTCTTTTAAATCTGTATTGATTTTGTCTGTAAAACTCATGCCGAATTCGATTTAATATGATTATCTGATGGATGCTAAACAAAATTATTAATAAAAAGATTAATTCAAATCAAATTTTAATTTAAAGTACCCACTTCAGGTCAAGAAATCTCTAAATTATGATCGAGATTGCAGTAGATCCTGATTATTTCCATATTTTTGAAACTTATGAAGCATATCAGTACCTTAAATAAAGATGCAAAACTGAAAAAACTTGTGGCAAGTATTCCGGTCGAAAGCTTGCATGTTACAGGGACTAAATCAGATTTGAGGGAATATCTTGTTGGATCCATTATAAGCCAACAACTTTCTGTTAAAGTTGCAAGTGTAATTAATAAACGATTTTTAGAATTATATAAAAATAAATTTCCTACAAATAAAGCAATCCTTAAAACAGAGGATCAAACCCTTCGTAGTATTGGTTTATCTTATCAAAAATTAGCTTATATAAAAAATATTGCTCAATTCTTTGAAGAGCATAAACTGAATCGCACAGATTGGAGCAAGTTAAGTGAAGATGAAATTTCGAAATTACTAATTCAAATAAAAGGGGTTGGCCAATGGACAGTGGAAATGGTTTTAATGTTTGGCCTCTGTAGGGAAGATGTTTTTTCTCCTGGAGACTATGGCATTCAAATGGCCATGAAGAAATTGTATAACTTAGAATTAGAAGGGAAGGAACTTCAGAAGAAAATGATTCAAATTGCTGAAAAATGGAGGCCCTACAGATCCATTGCTTGTATGTATCTTTGGACGTGGAAAGATCAGAAATAAGCTGTTATTTTAAGGATTATAAAATTCTTAAATCAACAGTTTACAAATTCTTGTTATTTTAGCAGCGCATACCTCAAACCATAAAATTGAACTTGTTTTAGTTTAAATGAACCTAAATTTTAAGCATGATAGAATCACACCATCTTGATGAAACGATTGTTCGTTTTGAAAATAATGAAAAAGAACTGGATAAATTATTAGTTCATCTTCAATCGGATCAAAGTCTTCTCTTAGATATTTTGATTGGGACTCATTCTGAATTAATGACTGACGAAGAAATTGATTACCTGATGTTTTTATTTCTTGGAATTTATGGTACGTTTCAAAAACAAATTACAATACCTGTTTTTGATGAGGCAGCGATTTCAAAATCTGAAGAAGAAAGCTGGAAGGTGATTAATGAGAATAATGACTATAATACAGCTTTGGATATTTTCTTTTCAGAATTGAAAGAGGAAGAAGTCATGGAGTTTATTGATTTGTCTATTGCTCCAGATGATGAAAATGAAATCAAAATTTCGGATCCCGGGAGATTGATAATGCTTGCTGTATTGACAGCTTTATCGAGGTTGTTGGAAAATGTTTGAGAACAAAGGAATCATAATCTAGAATTTTCTTATTTGTTGTATATTGTGACAGTGATTTATTTGTAATAAACATTTCAACCTCAAACCCTATAAAAAGTGCAAATTTTAAACCGGATTTAACATATTTGTCGATTGGATTCAATATGCTCTATGAACTTTGAAATAATTTGTAAACAAAAACATCTCAATATTTTTGAACGCAAAATTCGATATGGATTTGAAAAGGGTCTGCCGTATTGAGAATGAAAGGATCTGATACATAAGATTCATAGCCAACATGAGTGCATTCCAGTTGCATTCTACCAACTGGTACATTTTGAATTATAAATTCTCCTTGAAGATCCTTTACTATGCCTATGACTGGATCTGAACTTTTTATTTTTAAATTAGCCCTTATCAAACTTTGTCGGGTATCTTTATCAATTTGCTTCCTTAAGATTTATTGATCAATTTTCTGACATTCTATTAAATCTGGAATCTCTAACAGAAGTAGCAAGATTAATTTCCAAAGCTTTTGAATTTTCATAAGTAAAACATTTCTTATCAGGAGCATAAAGTTGTAAATTAATTAATTTCATTGAATTCCTGAGGGTAGCTTATTAAAAGCCCTTCGTTTTTCAAATTCATGTATTTTTGAACTTTATTTGGTAGTTATTGAAATTATATGAATCTAGTTGAAGCAATCGTTATAGCAATTGTAGAAGGACTTACAGAATTTTTGCCTGTTTCTTCAACGGGGCATATGATTTTGACATCTTATTGTCTTGGAATTGAGAATACTGAATTTTTAAAGACATTTGAAATTTCAATCCAATTAGGTGCAATTTTAGCAATTGCAATCATGTATGCTAATCGATTTTTAGTTGGATTAGATATTTATTTTAAACTGTTTGCAGCTTTTGTGCCAACGGCTATTATAGGGTTTTTAGCCTATGGATTTATTAAAGAGCATCTATTTAGTCCCTTGGTAGTTTCCATTTCATTAATTCTCGGAGGAATTGTTTTAATATTTGTAGACAAAATTGTAGCACAAAAGGAAAGCGAGTATTTGGAAGTGGAACATATTTCATATAGACGAGCAGTATCCATTGGTCTCGTTCAATGTTTGTCTATTATTCCAGGTGTATCAAGAGCTGGTGCAACCATTATTGGAGGAATATTTAATGGATTAGATAAAAAACAAGCTACCGAATTTTCATTTTTATTGGCGGTCCCAACAATGATTGCAGCTACGGGTTATGATTTATTGAAGACGCCCTTAAAATTTAATCAAACGCAATTTTTACTTTTAGGTGTTGGTTTGATTACTGCCTTTATTTTTGCCTGGATAGCAGTCAAATTATTTATGAAGTTTTTGAATACCTATGGCTTTTCATTTTTTGGTTGGTATCGAATTGTAATAGGGGTACTATTTTTAATTTTAATTTATCTACAATTAATTTAAGAAATGAGAAAAATGTTACGGTCCAATTTCAGTTTTATTTTCATTTTTTTAAATATTTTTAGTTGTGTTTTGATGGGGCAATCCAGCCAATCCATTTCTACAGACAGGCCTGATCAAACAGAGTCACCAAATTTAGTGCCTTCCAAATACTTTCAAATGGAATGTGGTTTAACTTATGAAAAGCTAAATAAGGATTTTACATCCATAGCACATCCGACATGTTTATTGCGCTATGGGGTGAATGAAAGGTTTGAATTACGGCTTGTTGCAGAGTTGCTTTCAAATAAATCATTTGGAGTGCATAAAGTTGTCTTGCCACCTATTGAAATCGGTTTTAAAACAAACTTAGTAGAAGAAAAAGATTGGATTCCTAAAATCTCTTTTATTGGGCATTTAGCAATTCCAAAATTAGCTAGTCCAACAGAAAGGCTTTCAAACCTGGCAACTTCTTTCCGATTTACACTGCAACACAGTTTGTCCAACAGATTTTCTTTAGGCTATAACCTTGGAGCAGCATGGGATGGTGAAAACTCGGAGGCAAGCTTTGTTTATACCTTAAGTTTAGGGATGGCATTTCTTGATAAGCTTAGCTCCTATATTGAGCTATATGGTTTTGTTCCTGATGGAATGCAGGAAGACCATCGAATAGATGCAGGATTTGTTTTTTTGATAAATTCAAATTTGCAACTGGATTTATCCGGGGGTCTTGGCTTATCACCAAGCTCGCCAAAATATTTTGTTGGTTTAGGGGTTTCATATCGATACAAAACATAAACAGAATCGTTAGTTAAATGATTTCTGTTTCATTACTATTAAATTTAATTATCATGAATTTAAAATTTTTATGTTGCTTAATTGTTTTATTTGTTTCACTTTCCAAAATGGACGCACAATCTGCTAATGTTCATTTTGATTCTACTTTAACTGCAAAATATGGAGCAGATGATTATGGCATGAAGTGGTATATTTTAGTATTGCTTAAAACCGGGACTGGTGTTGAGCAGGATGCAGGAAAGAGAAAGGAGCTCTTCGAAGGCCACTTAAAAAACATTCGGAGTTTGGCAGATCAAGGCAAATTGACAGTTGCAGGACCCTTGGAAAAAAATGATCGTTACCGGGGGATATTTATTTTGAACCTAAGCAATAAGGAGGATGCACTTTTATTATTGGAATCTGATCCTGCAATAAAAGCAAAACTTTTGGAACCTGAATTGATTCGATGGTATGGTTCAGCAGCCTTGCCAGCATATTTGGAGGTTGAAGGAAAATTAGGTAAATTTAGATTTTAATAATTAAATTTCGAGATCATGAAATATATATTTATTTTTCAATTTCTACTTTTGTTTACACAAGAATTGTGTTCACAAACTACAAGACAAGGACCATGTTCCGGTATAGAGTATCGTCAATTTGATTTTTGGATAGGTGAATGGGAGGCCTTTAGTCCAGATGGAAAAAAAGCTGGTGACAGTAGGATATCCGTTATTTTGGACAGTTGTGTACTTTTAGAAGAATGGACAAGTGTCACTGTTAAAAACAATGTACGTTATGCAGGTAAAAGTTTCAACAGATATAATTCGATTGATAAAAATTGGCAGCAGACTTGGGTGGATAATTTCGGTTTAGGGAATGAATATTTAAAAGGTTCCTATTTAAATAATCAAATGATACTTGAAACAGCCCCTTTTATATATGCTAAAGACAGTCTTGCTTTGCGCAAAATGACATTTACAAATCTTGGCAATAATAAAATACGACAGTTCGGTGAAATTTCAAAAGATGGAGGCAAAGTTTGGGCGTTAGAATTTGATTTAGAATATCGAAAAATCAAATGACAATAAGAAGAAACTAATAATTTTAATGTTTCAATTGTTTCTTTGCATTCTAAGATACTTGTTTCAATATTAATAATTTTCTAAGCTGATCAGCTAAGTTTAATGTTGAACTAATTTAAGCACAGAAACCATTGTACAGTTGAATATTGCATATTTAGTTATAAAGTTCAATTTTTATGAAGCGAATAATTGGCATCTTAATATTTTTAGAAATAAGTGCATGTAACCAAAAAATTACGCAATCCCAAATCGAGATTGCAAAACAAGAAATATTTAGGATAGAGAAAAAATTTGAAAAGCTGGCAAGTGAAAAGGGATTAGCTGAAGCTTTTTCATATTATGCAGATTCTAATGCAGTATTAAGTCGTGGGGGAACCCTCATTTCTGGTAAACAGAATATTAAAAATCATTTTATTGCCGCTAACTTAAAAAATGTAGTGTTGAAATGGGATGCTGTCTTTGTGGATGTATCGGCTTCCTGTGATTTAGCATATACCTATGGAAATTATACCTTCTCTGCTAAGGATGCTGTCGATAGTACCATAACGAGTAAAGGTATATTTCATACCGTTTGGAAGAAGCAATCTGACGGAGACTGGAAATTTGTGTGGGATTAATTTATAAATGTTAGACTGAATTGATTGCAAATTGAAATTAATAATGGGCACCTTGTTCAGCAATTCCAAAGCCCTTATGAAGTATTAATTTTCGTTTTTTAGAAGACCATAATATTGGATTGGTATGGTTAAAGTGAATGAATTTTATTTTAGCTTTTGTTTCTGATGTTTCATTGGCAAAGAGTTGCATAGTTTCAGCGACAAATGGATGGGGGACCTCAGCCATTTTTCTATTGATTAACTCATCTGCTTCAGAAAAAGTGGCATCTATAAATGCATAATCAACTTCTTTAACGATGCTAATTATATCTTTTTCCCAGAGACTCCATTTGTCGATATCTGGAATGAATAGATATGATTTGGTTTTGGCAATAATTTTGAATCCTGCTGTTTCTGAATACTCATCGCGGTGTGGAACTTCAAAAGGCAGTATTTTGATAGAAGCATTTAAATTTTGGAGAATGTCAACACGAAGTTCATTTATGACAATATTCTTTAACTGCACTAATTGACTCCAGGGTCCATTGGTTGAAAGAAACTGTTTCATTTTTGGTAGTACATAAACATTTAGATTCTTAGTGTTTAAAACTTCTCTTCCAAATTCCATTAACCCAGTATAATGCCCGATGTGTGCGTGTGTGCAGAAAATTCCTTCTGGTAAATATGGATATACTTCATTCGTGAGTTTGTTAAATAGCTGAAATTGCTCCCGGATGTCGGGAGTAGCTTCAAATAGCCACCATTTTTTTTCTGATGGGTCAACTAAAGCTAAAGAAACAACAAACCTTTTTTTAGTATTATCTTCCCAGGCTTGTTCGCAGCATTTTTTTTCGCAGCCCATATGTGGATATCCACCATCCTGTGCTATTCCTAATACCAGGAGATAGGGTTCAAGTTTTGAAAGTTCAGCTTGTACTCGAATTGAAAAACAAAGAATGATTAAAATATAGATCGTTTTCATTTTTAAATAGCTTGTTTTTGAATCTAGTTTTTAGTATTTATTGCACCCTTTGAAGATTTTGTATAAAGCTAAAATTTCATTTTAGATTGTGGGTCATAAATTTTACATTTATTTTTTAAAGTTTAACTATACCTAAAGGTTTAAAATATTTGCGAAAGCTAATTCTTATTTGAGCATTGATTTATTTTATTTAGTAGATTTTTTAAATAACTTTGTTTAAAATACCAGGTTTATGCTTAATAAGTACTTTTTATTTCTGATAGTAGTACTGCAGATAAGTTCACTACAAGCTAGCAGTTTTTTTGTTTCATCATCGGCTACTAGTATGGGAGATGGAAGTTTTGATAAACCCTGGCTATTGCAAACAGCATTTAATCATCCGCTCGCTTTAAAACCGGGTGATACAGTTTGGATTCGGGGTGGCAGATACACGAATACTTATGATGTCCAGACATCCTTTAGTTGTAAGACGAATGGTACTGAAAATGCAGCTATTATTTTTAGAAATTACAATGATGAGCGAGTACTCATTGATGGTCAGCATACTTATACCATTTATTTATCTTTAGGAAGTTGCAGTTATACCTGGTTATGGGGATTGGAGATTTTAAATTCCAGCATGTTGAATCGCAATATAACCCGGGCTGGTGGTATCACGTGTACGGCAGAAAATATGAAATTCATTAATCTTGTTATACACGATACGGGTAGTGGATTAGATTGCTGGAAAACAGCAAAAAATTCAGAAGCTTATGGTTGCCTTATTTATAATATTGGAAACAACGAAAATAATAATGGCAATTTGGAAGGTCATGGACATGGTATGTATTTGCAAAATGATACGTTTGGAACTAAACGAATACAGAATAATATTATTTGTAATACCTATGGGAATGGAATTAAAATATGGCAGACCACGACTACAGCAGCTTTAGGAAATTTTGATGTGCAAAGAAATATAATTTTTAATGGTGGTGCTGCTTCAGAGAATTTAGGTGGCGTCGGTAAAAATTCAAGGACCCATAATTTTTTTGTAGTTGCAAATGGTGTCAATAATCCGATTCGGAATACAGTCATTAAGCATAACTATACGTTTGCCGGAACCAATACTCCACGACCACCTGTAAATGCTTTTGGACTGAATTATGGAGTCCAAAATATGATTTTGGATAGTAACTACTTAACTTGTCAAACTAGATTGGGATTCAATAATACACCCATATTTGATGCTTCGGTAAAAGGCAATAAAATTATTGGCGGAATCCCAGCTGTTTATGGTGTTTATCTTTGGGGTTTTTTGGAAAGTGATTTTTCACAAAATACCTTTATTCCGGATTTGCCTACAACAGGTTTGGAATATTTTGTATTGCCTAATAAGTATGAACCCAATAGAGCAAACGTCGTTATCTATAATTGGAGCAATGAACCTACTATAAAAATAGATATTTCTAAGTTAGGATTGATTCCTGGAGATCCATATGAATTAATAAATGCTTTAGATTTTGACAATGATATATTAACCGGGGTTTATCCTGCCGATGGGGTGATTACAATCCCAATGATAGGACATACAGCTGCGCAAGCATTTGGTTCTACTCAAAGTCCGGTTTCTCAGTTTCCAACATTTGGAGCATTTATAGTTCGTCAGAAATCAGTACGTACCACAAATGTTGCAGAAAAGTATAAATCTTTTAATGTTTCAATAATACCAAATCCATTTAGTGAAAAATGTATATTTACCTTAGAACAAGGTATGACAGTGCAATATAACCTAAGCATTTATAACCTCTTTGGCACGCTTATGCAAGAGCATAAATTTGAACAGGAGAAGGCAACAATAAATAAAGAAAACTTGCCAGCTGGCATATACATTTATCAGATTTCAGAATTCAATGGGATTCCTATTAGTAAAGGCAAAATAGCCATTGAATGATATAAATATAAGGACTCTATTGTCGATTTATTTAAGAAATTCTGCGAACTATTTTCTTTTGAATTAATGAAGTGTTTCCTTTAGTTTTTTCTTTAATGCATTCATTTCGTCCCGGTAGGAAGCCGCTTGTATGAAATCTAAATCTTTGGCTGCCGCTTTCATTTTTTGTTCCGTTTGTTGAATCAGTTTTTCCAATTGTGTTCGGTTCATATAGGCAATCAGAGGATCTGCTGCAATACTTGGTTCTGTTTTTTCAATATAAGGATTTTGAGGGCCTCTCATATCTAGGATAGAACTCTTTTGGAGGATCTCTTCTCTGCTTTTACTCAAGGTTGTTGGAGTTATATTATTCTCAAGATTATAATGAATCTGAATAGCCCGACGTCGATTTGTTTCATCGATTGTTTTTTGCATAGAATCCGTAACTTTATCAGCATAAAAGATTACTAATCCATTTGAATTCCTGGCTGCACGACCTGCTGTTTGTGTCAGTGAACGTGCATTTCTTAAAAATCCTTCCTTATCTGCATCAAGGATTGCAACTAAAGAAACTTCAGGTAAGTCCAAACCTTCTCTCAATAAATTGACACCAACCAAAACATCAAACTCTCCAAGTCGCAGATCCCGTAATATTTCTACGCGCTCCATAGTATCTATTTCAGAATGGATGTATTTGCACAAAATACTGAGTCCCTGTAAATATTTACTAAGTTCTTCTGCCATTCGCTTTGTCAGGGTAGTCACTAATACGCGTTCGTTCTTTATTTTTCTTTTTTGAATTTCTTCTAATAAATCATCAATTTGATTGAAGGAAGGTCTAACATCAATAGGAGGATCCAATAATCCAGTTGGCCGCACGACTTGTTCTACAAACTCTCCTTCTGTTTGAGAAAGTTCATAATCTGCTGGAGTTGCACTAACATAAATTATTTGATTGTACTGCAATTCAAATTCATCAAAATTTAGAGGTCGGTTATCCAAAGCAGATGGAAGGCGAAAACCAAACTGAACAAGATTTTGTTTTCTTGCACGGTCACCTCCCCACATTCCCCGGATTTGAGGAATCGTAACATGACTTTCATCAATTACCAATAAATAATCTTCTGGAAAATAATCTAATAAACAAAAAGGTCGAGTACCTGGGACTCTGCCATCAAAAAATCGCGAGTAATTTTCTATTCCACTGCAATATCCCAATTCTCTAATCATTTCAAGGTCAAATTGGGTTCTTTCTGAAACTCGTTTAGCTTCTAAATATTTATTTTCAGATTCAAAGTATTTTGTTTGTGCGAATAGCTCATCCTCTATGGATCGAATGATCTGCTTTAAACGATCCTTCGGCGCAACATATAAATTTGCAGGAAAAATTGCTGCAAAATCCATGCTAATAATACGCTTTCCGGTACTTAATTCTATTTGATCAATATTTTCAATTTCATCCCCTAAAAAGTGAATCCGGTAACCATAATCTGCATACGGAAGATGGATATCAACAGTATCGCCTTTGACTCTGAATTCTCCTCTAGTTAATTGCCCTTCTGTTCGATTATATAAGCTATCTACCAATTTGAACAAAAAAGCGTTTCTTGAATATATCTGCCCTTTTTGCAAGCGAATAATGCCTGTTTTATAATCTTCTGGATTTCCCATCCCAAAAATGCAAGAAACTGTGGCAACAATAATGATATCTCTTCTTCCTGATAATAGGGAAGAGGTGGCTTTCAATCTAAGTTTATCTACTTCTTCATTTATTTGTAAATCCTTTTCTATATAGGTATCAGACACAGAAAGATAAGCTTCCGGTTGATAATAGTCATAATAAGAAACAAAATACTCCACTGCATTATCTGGAAAAAACTCTTTAAATTCTCCGTACAATTGTGCTGTCAATGTTTTATTATGTGTCATTACGAGGGTAGGCTTATTTACTTGGGCAATAACATTTGCCATGGTAAAGGTTTTGCCAGATCCTGTGACGCCTAATAAAACCTGAGCGCGCTCTCTGTTGTTAATACCATCAACCAATTGCTTGATTGCTTGAGGTTGATCACCAGTAGGTTGGTAATTGGATTCTAGTTTAAATGACATATAAAGGCAAAATTAAGAATTGAAGTGAAAGAACAATCAGCTATTCCACTGCATTTTAAAAAAGCAGGTAACGGACCGGTTTTAATAATATTGCATGGTTTATTTGGAAGTCTCGATAATTGGCAAAGCTTTAGTAAAACTTTAAGTGAAAAGTTTACTGTTTACACGCTTGATTTACGCAATCATGGTAAATCCCCGCATACTGATAGCTTTTCATATCCTTTAATGGCGCTCGATGTGATTCAGTTTTTAGAGGGGAATCAATTAAATAGAGTGTATCTCTTAGGACACAGTATGGGTGGAAAAGTAGTGTTGGAAATGCTCCATCAGGCGGCTCCGCAAATCGAGAAGGCTATCATTTTAGATATTGCTCCAAAATCTTATCCAAGAGGCCATGATTCTGTCTTTGATGCCATGTTTTCTTTAAATTTAGAGCTTACAAAAACGAGAATCGAAGCAGATTTAAAAATTATGGAATATATCCCTGAATTTGCAGTTCGACAATTTATTTTAAAAAATCTGGATCGGGATAAAGAAGGAAATTTTTTCTGGAAACCTAATTTAAAAGCCTTGTATGAAAATTATTCAGAAATCAATAAAGAAATTAATTTTAAACATCCGATTCAAAAAGATGTTCTTTTCGTGAAAGGAAGTTTATCTCCATATCTAAATACTCAGGATGAACGTACGATAATTGAATTCTTACCACATGCTCAATTTAAAGAAGTTGAAGGAGCTGGTCATTGGATTCATGCAGATAAGCCACTGGAATTATTGGAAATTGTGAATCTATATTTTGCTTGAATGCTGATGCGTGGAAAAACATAGCTTATATGTAATTATTTATTAAAAAAATGCAATCGGAAAGTAACTGTAAATCATCTTGTGTGGTTTTTTCAATTTGTTGCGAATAAAAATTTTGGAAATTATAGTAACCTTAATAAAAAGAATAGTTTAAATTTAAATAAATCAAAATGGAAATAGTAAACGCAAAAGTATTGATCACTGGAGGTAGTCAGGGTATTGGATTGGAAACTGCAAGATTGTTAATTTCAAAAGGGGCTCAGGTTGTTATTTGTGGCAGGAATAGAGAACATTTAGAACAAGCAGCTATGGAAACCAATGCAATAGCAATAACAGCAGATGTCAGTAATGAAAATCAAGTAATCGATTTGATTGAAAAATCAAAGGCTGCTATGGGAGGTTTAAATGTACTTATCAATAATGCAGGCTATGGATATTTTAATTTATTAGAAAGTATAGATATTGATGCCTTCAGAAAATTGTTGGAAACCAATGTAATAGGGGCAACATTATGTGCACGGGAGGCAGCAAAGCATTTTATTCAAATTCAAACAGGAAATATTATAAATATAGCATCCACTGCTGCAAAATCTGGTTTTCCATCGGGAACGGCTTATTGTGCAAGTAAATTTGCATTAGCCGCACTTACGGAATGTTGGCGTGCAGAATTGAGGAAATACAATATTCGCGTGATGCAAGTGAACCCGAGTGAAGTTCAAACTAATTTTGTGATCAATAGTGGTAGAGATGCTAGACCTTTTAATGACACGAAATTACAGGCTACAGAAATTGCACATAGTATATTAAGTATGTTGGAAATGAATGATCGTGGTTTTATTACAGAACTAACTGTTTTTGCTACGAATCCACAATAATAAAATGAGTTTATTTGCAAAGAAATCCTACGGACAACATTTTCTGAATAATGATTCTATTCTTCAGAAGATTGCGGATCGGGTCGCACAACAGGATATCAATTCTATCTTGGAGATCGGGCCTGGTCGGGGAGCGTTGACAAATTTTTTATTGAGATTAAATAAAAAATTTCTGGCCGTAGAAGCAGATCGGGATATGCAGAATCATCTTTTACATAATAGAATTCTCACAGAAGATCAGTTGATATGTGAAGATGTATTAAAAACAGATTTTACTGCCTTATTTGACGGAAATGAATTTTTGTTATGTGGAAATTTTCCATATAACATCTCCTCCCAGATTTTAATTAAAACCTTATTAAATTCTGAGCGCATTCCAGTAATGATCGGTATGTTTCAAAAAGAAGTAGTCATGCGGATTATTTCAGGCCCTAGTACCAAAGAATATGGTAAATTAAGTGTAATGACCCAATTGATGTATGAAGGTAAAAGATGTTTCGACATTAATCCATCGGCTTTTACACCAGCGCCAAAAGTGATGTCTTCAGTTTTGGAATTGAGGCGAAAGTCTGATGCATTATCTAAAGAAAAGTTTCTTCAGATTCAAAAATTGGTGCGTACATCTTTTCAGTTTCGAAGAAAAACATTGCGCAATAATTTAAAATCCTATGTGCAGGATCCAACGATTCTAGCGGATTCATATTTTGATCAGCGCCCGGAAGAATTAAGTCCATCTGAATTTCTGAATTTATTAAGCAAATTGCATACAACTTAATAATTTTAAGGAAACAGTCACTTAATTAATGGATTGTTGTACTGCAGCATTTCAAACTTTACGAACGATTCGGCAACAAACTTTGAAATGGATAAATTCGAAAACGGTATGTTTCTTTCTTAATGTATAATTGTAATTAGAATTTTCAATTTTGGATTAAAATTGGAAGTATATAAATGAACTGCTGCTTTCCTGACAGATTATTAACAGTAACAGCATAATTGACCAGATAATTCCTACAGTTAACCAATGCATTTTTTCAAATTCAACTAATAAATTCCGGCTTCGCATGATCCAATGAACAATTAAAGTCCCAAGCGTAATAATCGTAATTTTTAGGATACTTAAATGACTTAACAATACGGCACCTTGTGGCACCAGTAAAAACATAGAAGCCAAGAGTCTCCATGCGGAACTAAAATCTGTTGCTCTAAAAAATACCCAGGTAACATTGACAAGAAAATAAGTAAGTAATGCTAAAAAAATCTTATTTGTAAAAAATTTAGATATAAACCCAGGTATTACAATTTCATTTTTTGATGCAATTCCGGATTCCTGATTTTCAATTCTGTTGATTTTTTTATATCTAAAATCTACAATCATTTTTTCAATCCACAAATAGAATCCATGTAAGGCTCCCCATACAACAAATGTCCAATTGGCACCATGCCAAAGTCCACCTAATAACATGGTGATCATTAAATTTACATATGTTTTGAATGTTCCATTGCGGTTTCCACCCAATGGAATATATAAGTAATCCCGCAACCATTTTGATAAGGTAATATGCCAGCGTCGCCAGAAGTCAGAGAATCCGATAGCGGCATAGGGGTAAATAAAATTTTCCGGCAAACTAAATCCAAGGCAAGATGCAACGCCAATAGCACAGGTTGAATATCCTGCAAAATCAAAGAATATTTGTCCTGAAAAAGCAAGTACGCCCATCCATGCATCCAGGGTTGCTAAAACTTGCGAAGCTCCAAAAACTGTTTTAGCAGATTCCGCCAGCATGCTATCTGCTAATACAACTTTCATAAATAATCCCAGGGAAAGCAAGAAAAGTCCTTGAATCATTTGTTTGCGACTTGCTGTGTGAGGATTTTCAAATTGGGGTACTAATTGTGGAGGTCTTACAATGGGTCCTGCGACCAAATGTGGAAAAAAAGTTACAAAAAGTGAAAAGTCTAATAAAGATTTTACAGGTTTGCTTTCTTTACGATACATATCAATCGTATAGCAAAGCGTAGTAAATGTATAAAATGAAATTCCTGCAGGTAAAATAATGTTCGGTTCAGCTGGATGATAATCAAATCCAATTTGATTTACAAAGAATACAAAATTATCCAGTAAAAATCCTCCATATTTGAAAAAGCAAAGCATGCCTAAATTTCCGACAAGACTAATTATAAGTAATAGTTTTTTTCGGATCAGATTATTTTCATTATATAGTAATCGACCAACAAAAAAATCGACTAATGTAGATAACCATAATAGAAGAATAAAAATGGGGTTCCAGGCTGCATAAAAGACATAACTCGCTAAGAGTAAATTTATCTTTTTAAGCTTCCAGCTAAAAGGTAAATGATGTAGAATTACAACTACGATAAAGAAAACGATGAACGTGTATGAATTGAAGACCATTTTGAATCTATTGAATTATTCGTATTTGATAGAAATTATAAATTGAAGTTAGCTGGTTTTTCCTTTTTAATAATTTGAATAAGTTGGGTAGTATACTGAACTGCATCTTGTTTACTTAAATGAGAATATTCAGGACAAATAAAACTTGAGGTTTCTGGATAATCTGAAAAATGGATTCCCGGACAATTCGTTTGTGTTAATAATTTATTCCAATATTGTTCTCGTGGAAAATCTTTATTTTCCGTAATAAGGAATGGACCACTAGAGGGTGTTCTTATAAATACTATGATTCCTCCTCTTTGTTTTATTTTGTCGATGGAGGTTTTAATTTCTGTAATAAAACTATCAAGTTTAGTATCAATTAGCGGAGGACCTTTCGGGAGGGATCCAAGAAATTTCCAAATACCTTTTACCTTGTTTTGTAAATTTGTATCAGCTATAAATTTATCTGTCATCCTAGACTGTCTTTCATAAGAAATATTTCTGAAATCCATTGGAAAGTCGGGTCCGCTAAATACACCTGTCCGTTTAGGGACGGGTATTTTATCCAGTAATGCATTTAAGGAAAAATAATCTTTGTTTAAAAAAACAAATTGAGATTCTAAAATTGTATTTACCTTAAAACTAAAGCTTTGAGCTGGCGTTAAATTTTTATAAAAATCAATGTATTCATTTGGTTTTTCCATCCTTCGCTCAGCTGTAGAGAAAAATAAACCTTCGGTAACATCGATGATTAATTTGCCATGAAACAATTCATCGTTGGCAAGATCTTTTAAAACGGGTAAAGGCGAGCTGCCTTCGATAGAAAGCTGTATAGCATTTTCACCCGTTAGTTTTTTCCAGGTTGGGATATCCAAACCATATTTTATCCGTGAAGAGCCAATAAAAACAGTTGTAGGATTTTCTTTTGAATAAACTTGTGCTCTTTTATTCGACCAAAGGAATCCGCCATCATCATAAGAAATATTTATTTTTTGAGCACGCAAATAGTATTCCCAGGATCCTATTAAAATAGTAACCAAGATGGCAGTAAATAAGCCGGCTCTATAAAAGCTAAGATTTTCCATAATAACTATTCAAATAAAAATTGCTTAAATATATGGGTATTAATTTGAATTCAAAGAATTTTATAAGAGCTTGGGTTTAATGATCTGGGATCAAGGATGTTTTCAGAGTAAAAATGAAACTGTCTGGTTTTAAAGCATTTAAGAATACTTTAGGTATGCCACAACTTTCAAATAAGTATCCATGCTGCCCCTGCAATAAAATGCCTCTAAGTAGATTTGATTTTAGTTGTGTTGATATTAGCATAGTAGGAGTATGGTATCAATTTTATAGGAGAAATAGGATAGCCGCTACCTAATTCTTGAATGATTTTGATACTCGTTAATTGAAGTACAAGCGTGGTAAGAAGGAAGGACCGACGTAAACTATTCATAGGAAAGGTAATTTGAAATATATCTTGAATTTAATTTATAAAATTATATTGAATTACCTATTACAAAATCTATTTAAGAATTCTGTTTAATAGAAAGCCAGTTTTATAAATCGGGGTTGACTTGTTTAGGAGATTATTTATTCTTGAATGTCGTCAAGATACAAGGCGAAGTAGTGAAGGTTTTTTGTATACAAGTAGCTCCGTAACCGCCGCTCACCCGAGATAATGAATCAGGTTTTACTATAAATGCCAAAAAATGAAAGATTAAGTTTTCTTGCTGGGCTGCGTGTAAAACATGTTATCGGCATGCTATTTTCTTGTATAATATGCTAATGATCCTTCTCCTTGATAATAATAAAGTAACAAAGTATCTTTGCTATAACTTATTATTTCTTCTAACCCGTTTTCATACTTTACATACATGCTACTATCTGCTTTAACAACTAAATCATATTGCATTTTACTTAATAAATTATTATCTTTATATTCATAATAGTAATAATCATCAAAGAGTATTTCGAAGTTATATCCTCGATCTTTATAAGTTTCAGTAGAATTTGTAAATCCATAATAAGTTTTAATCCAAGTCCACTTTCCAATAATACTTTTGTTAATAATTTTATCCTTCTCGCAACTATCAGATATAATAAATATGAAAAATATTAAGTAGAAAAGTTGTTTCTTCATTATGTAGATTTTTATCCGAACGTAAGCATGTATAAATATATTTTCTTTGGAAGTTGCCGATTGCTAATTTTTATGCTTGCCTGCTTGAGATAGCTCCTAATATTCAAGAATAATTTAATATTTCCGATTTCGTTCCCAAAAATTCTGAGCTTCTACTTCTTCTAAAACATTGAGGTAGTTTTTATACCGGATTTCACTAATAGTTCCATTGGCTATTTCAGTTTTAACAGCACAATCAGGTTCATTCCGGTGTGTACATTGTGAACCAAAACGACAATTTGCAGAAGCTTTGAAAAATTCCCGATAGTTATGCGCGATATCCATAACATCAAGATTATTGAATGTTAATGATTTTACTCCAGGAGTATCGATTAGGTACCCACCAAAATCTAAAGGAAACATTTCAGCAAATGTAGTAGTATGGATGCCTTTGCCACTATAACCAGATAAGCGACTGGTTTTTAAATTAAGTCCTGGATTTAATTGATTTATGAGAGATGATTTTCCAACACCCGATTGTCCAGATAGGAGCGTCGTTTTATTTTTTAATTTTAAGCGTAATTCGGAAACCCCCATGGCATCTTTTGAAGATACTGCATGCACCTCATACCCAATTTTTTCATAAACATTTTTGAGTTCATTAAATTCTGATTTATCACTTTCTGTATAAATGTCCCATTTATTAAAAACAATAATTACAGGAATATTTTGTGGCTCTGTAGTTAACAAAAAGCGATCGATAAAACCAATTTTGAGAATCGGATCGCGCATACAACTTATTAATAATGCCTGGTCAATATTACATGCTATTAAATGTAATTGTAATCTTGATTTAGGGGATTGCCGTGCAATGTAATTTTTTCGGGGTAAGACACCATGAATATTCCCTTGGTTTTCATTTTCCAATTCCAACTCAACGCGATCTCCAACAGCCACCGGATTTGTTAAATTTTCTTTATCTAATTTTAATTTACCAACAATCCGACATGAAATTATCTTTTTAGATTCTTCTAACAAAACTTCATACCAACTACCTGTAGAACGCAATATTAATCCGACCATATCCTTAACGTTTCACATGCAATGGTGAATAATTACTAACAACATTCATCATGGATTTTAATTGTTGTGGATTTTCCTCTAATATATTGCCAATGACAACAAGATCTGCACCTGCATGTATTGTTTGAAAAACGGTTTCAGCATCCCGAATTCCACCACCTATGATGATTGGAATTTCAATAAATTGACTTAATTTTTGAATCATGTTTACAGGAACGGGCTCCTGTGCACCACTACCAGCATCTAAATAGACCAATTGCATATTCAACATTTGTCCAGCCATAGCTGTGGCTAATGCGATATCTGGCTTATTATTTGGTATCGGTAATGTTTGGCTAATATAGGATGCAGTATTGCTATTTTTCCCATCAATTAATAAATAAGCCGTTGAGATGATTTCTAATTTACTTCCAAATAGTCGCATTGAAGATTCTACTTGTTTGCCGATAAGATAATCTGCATTTCTGCCAGATAACAAGGATAAAAATAACAATGCATCTGCCTGTGCATGAATTTGAAATGTACTTCCGGGAAATAAAACAATTGGTATATTACTTGTTTCACGAATTAATTTAACACATTCATCCATTCGGTCTTGCATCACCAGACTGCCTCCAATGAAAAAGTAATCCACCTTACTCTCATTGGATAGTTCAATCGTGGTCTCAAGATTTCTAATTTTTGAATAATCCGGATCAATGAGTACTGCCAGACTTTTAATGCCCAGGGATTTTTTCTTTTGAATTTCTTTTAATATCCATTTACTCATTCTGCAAAACTAAGTCATTTTGATCGGATTGCTAGCTGAATCCTTTGTTGGATTTCATAATAATCGCGAACGCAATTTTCATGCCCTTTTTCTAAAGTTTCATGGTATTCGCCGCCAGGATGAATATAAATGATTTTGCTATCTTTTCCAATTAGGAAACTAAGCGAGGTAAAATTTTCAGGATTTAATTCTGCCTTAAATTTTTTCAAATTTGTCCATTGATTGTCTATAGCAATTGGAAATTGAAATTCTTTTTCCATAGCAAATTCACGAATCTCTTCAATATCACATTGTTTAGGTAAAGGTTTAGGATGATACAAGCCGATTACGACCAAACCTGAATCACTATAACTTTTGTGCCATGTATTTAATGCATCTGCAGATTGTACACAGTAAATACATTGATCTGTCCACCATCGAATGAGCACTACCTTGCCTTTTAAATCAGATAATATTAACGGTGGGGATTGGATCCACTCCATTTTAGTAAACGCTGGAGCGATGTCACCAATTTTTAAATCATTTTGATTACAAGTGGTAAATAAAAACAAAGAAACCAAAACTAGAATGCGTATCATATTTTCCGGTTTCATTTTTAGTTCTCAAGGTTTGCAATTATTTTTAATACTTCAAGATTTCCGCTTATACTTTATAGGATTCAACCTAAATTGAGCGCTTCATCTTTGCCAATTGCTTTATATCTTCCTTTTGAAAATTTACTGCCATTAAATTCCAAAGATTCCTGAACTTGATGTTTTGTTATAGGGTCCAGTTTTATAAAGTCTGCACACCTTCTGGAGCAACATTCTTCATATTTTTCTGCACAATTCGGACATTGTAGAAATAATATATGACATTGATCATTCTTGCAATTTACATGATGGTCACTTAGAACACCACATTGATGGCATCTGCTGATGATTTCATCTGAAATCCGTTCACCAAGTCGTTCATCAAAGACAAAGTTTTTACCAATAAATTTATTTTCAAGATCCAGTTGATCTACCTGACGTGCGTATTCTATAATTCCACCATTTAATTGGTACACCTTTTCGAAACCAGCATGCTTGAAATATGCACTCGCTTTTTCACAGCGGATTCCTCCTGTACAATACATCACAATTTCTCTGTCCTTACATTCTTGAAGTTGATTTACAATAATTGGCAATGACTCTCTAAACGTCACTACATCTGGTGTAATTGCATTTTTGAAATGACCGATTTCACTTTCGTAATGATTACGCATATCCACTACAATCGTTTCTGGCTTTTCTATTAAATCATTAAATTCTTTTGCATTGAGATGTATACCACAATCAGAAGAATCAAATGTAGGATCATCAATGCCGTCAGCGACGATTTTTTTACGGACTTTAATTGCCAACTTAAAAAAAGATTTTCCATCATCTTCAATCGCATAATTCAAACGAATTCCCCGAAGGAAGTCAATTTCATCAATAATATTTTTAAATTGAATATGCTGTTTTTCAAGGATTGAAATTTGGCCGTTGATACCTTCTTCTGCTAAATAGATTCTCCCTAAGGTGCCAATTTCATCTAATTTAGAATAGAAATGATTTCTAAAAAATTCAGGATTAAAAATTCGGGTATATTTATAAAATGAAAGGGTGATTCGCTTTTCTTCACTTTGTTTCATTTTTTGGATCAACTCCAGGCGGTTGATTTGATTAAATAGCTTTTTCATAAAAAATTCTATAATCTGCTACATTTTTATAAATGATACTACCTGATGATTACTTGTGTTTGAAATAAAATAGACTCCCGGTAATAGATGTTCAATATGAATTTTAGCAGTATTAGCTTTTAAATTATTTTGTAACATCAATTTTCCATTCACATCTTTTATTTGGATCAAAGTGTTATTTGGGAAGGAATGTTTAATTTCGATTTCAGCGTTTGCAGGATTTGGAAATAATTCAAAGGTAGATTTTGTTTCTTGATCAATATCTACAACTAATAAAGCTTTTTCTATAGCAGCAACAGCATTAATCAGACCGAAACCATAGGTATTATTAGGGAGGTTTAAACCAGTATATGGAAAGCAATCAAAATCAGCAGTAAATCGCTCCGCGGTTTCTTCAATTATTTTTTCTATACGCTGTACTTGCCCAGCTAATAATGGATTTGCAGAAATCATTAAGGCTACCAATCCAGCAACATGTGGACCGGCCATACTGGTGCCATTCCAGGCTGCATACGTTCCATCGGGTAACATGGATAAAATATTCGATCCGGGAGCCACAACATTTGGTTTTATTCTCACTTCTTTATAGTTGTTGACCGGACCATTACTACTAAAATCACTGATTGTATTATTTTCTTCAAAGGCACCAACAGAAAAACTAGCATCATAAATTGCTGGTGGATGTCTTAAGGTATTACAAGCAGCCCCATCATTTCCAGCGGATACAACAACCACGATACCAGCAGCTTTCAAATTTTCTATTACTTCTTCCATAATTGAATAATTCGAAGGGTCACAACCTTCTTCAAGGCTACAATACCAACTATTATTAATAACATGAGGTGCCAATTCAGGTTTTGGATTTTTATCATTCAAATCTGTTGGAGCAAGAAAAAAATTAAAACATTCAATATAAGTGGAAGGTGCTCCATTGCCTTGTTCCATATTTCTACATCCAATCCATTGCGCTAATGGTGCCATCCCAATTGCTTGTTCAGGGGTTTGTCCAACCATAGTACCGATAGTATGCGTGCCATGGGAATTATCATCACACGGTTCTTTTAAGTCCAAACCACATGGATTATTTGGATTTCCACTCAATGGACTAATGGCATGGATTGCATCGTGCCAGTTATAATTATGATCAATATTTCCATTTTGGAATCCCCTGTATTTCTCTTTTATTGCTGGGATATCCCATTTAATACCAGTATCTTCTCCTCCTACTATTACACCTTGTCCCTGGTATCCAAGATCCCAGACTTTATCTGCTCCTACCCTTTGAATGCCCCAGGTTATTGCAGGCCCCCGTTGAATAAGGGAATGACTTTGGTCTTGGGCAGAAATAGCTGGTGTAGGTGAATCATAGCTGATGAGGGCAATTTTTTTAAATTTTGACAATGTTTCCACTTGTATTTTATTGAGTTCCGCCTGAATTACATTTACGATATTAAAACTTCTGAATTCAATCTTGTTATCTTTTAAATAGGAAATAACTGCCGTTTGGCTTGAACTCGCATGGCTAGCCAATTGAGAATACACGTAATTCGTTTTTTGCACTTTGCTCCAAGCTGGATTTAATTGGGATAAATCTGCTTTATCTTTAAATTGTATTAAGACAGGGACTTTTTGATTGATTTCCAGTTTAGCTAAAAGATTTGGGGAGATCTGTGCCAATGCAACTTGATACATTAAGGTTAATAGTAATATATATCGGTTCATGATTGAAATTTTTGCAAATTTATTGAATATTTAAACACCGTTTGTGATTCCTAAGAATTACAACGATTAAAAAGCTAGTTTGGTTAAGCTAAATTTACTTTTCTTTGTTATTAGCTGGCAGGGATAAATTAACATGGCAAAAATTACAAAAAGCACAACAGATCGTAAAAAGGACCATATTGAACTAGCGATGCTTTCGCAAACTCCTATAAATCAAGTAGATCCGAGATTTTATTATGAGCCGGTATTAAGTAATCACCCTACAGATCAGGAAATTCAAGCAACAGCTTTCGGTTCAAAAAATCTGTCTTATCCAATTTGGGTATCCAGTATGACGGGCGGAACAGAAATGGCTAAATTAATTAATAAGAATCTTGCTCGTGCTTGTAGGGAATTTGGTTTAGGTTTTGGATTAGGATCCTGTAGAAAATTAATTGATAATCCCGAAAGCTTTTCAGATTTTGATGTAAAAGAAATTATTGGTCCGGATCTACCTTTTTATGCTAATTTAGGAGTTGCACAGGTAGAACAATGGTTTCAAAATGCACAACAAGATAAGTTGAAGAAAATAGTTGACTTGTTACGAGCCGATGGATTAATTATTCATATCAACCCATTGCAGGAATATATGCAAGCTGAAGGCGATCGTTTTAAATACAAGCCAATAGATACGATTAAGAAAGTATTGGATCATTTTGCGTTTCCGGTGATTGTTAAAGAAGTAGGACAAGGAATGGGTCCTGCAAGTTTAAAAGCCTTATTGGAATTGCCACTTCAAGCAATTGAATTTGGGGCATTTGGAGGTACTAATTTTTCAATCCTTGAAATGCAACGTCAACATGGAGATGAAGTTCAAGCTTTATTGCCATTAACAAAGGTTGGACATACTGCTGAACAAATGGTCGATTATTGTAATGAAATTTACGAAACTGCCAAAATTCATTGCAAGCAATTGATTATATCTGGTGGTGTAAATCATTTTTTGGATGGATATTATTTAATTCAGAAAAGTAAAATTCCTGCAGTTTATGGACAAGCATCTTCATTTTTAAAATATGCTCAAGCGGATTATGAAAGTTTGCGCACATTTGTAAAATCACAAATTCGCGGATTAAATCTTGCCTATTCATTTTTAAAAATCAAAATTTGATTTCAAGCTATTAAAAAATGAATAAATCCACTAATAAAAGTATCTCCGGATTTTCAAAATTATCGAAGCGAGGAAAGATCAAATGGATGGTCGAAAACTTCTTTAAAGATCCGGAAAATGTGATGTTTGAATTAATGAGTTATTGGCATCGCAATGAAGATCAACAAAAAATTCTTGATGGTTTCAGTGAAAATACCATCAGTAATTTTTTAATGCCTTATAGTGTTGCACCTAATTTTTTAATAAACGGTAAAACCTATTGCGTTCCGATGGTGATAGAGGAAAGTAGTGTGGTGGCCGCAGCTGCATCTTCTGCAAAATATTGGATGGATCGTGGTGGAATTCATGCAGAAGTACTCAACACGAAAAAGCTAGGACAAATCCATTTTAAATGGAATGGATCTATAGAAAAATTGAAAGCAAGTCTTCCAGCATTTAGAACTATAATGTTATCAGATGCAACGGATGTCACACGAAATATGACTGAAAGAGGCGGTGGTATAGGCGAAATCGAACTCAAAACATTTGAAACTTTTTCAAATTATTATCAACTTTTGATTTCATTTCAGACCTGTAATTCCATGGGTGCTAATTTTATTAATTCTTGTTTAGAATCGTTTAGTAGTAGCCTGGAACGATTTATTACACAATCCGATGATTTTAGCGATGATGAACGGGATATTGAAATTATCATGTCTATTTTATCAAATTATACCCCAGAATGTTTGGTTCGAGTTTGGGTAAGTTGCTCAATTGAACAGCTTGGTGAGTTTTCAGGAAATATGAATGCGCAAGAATTTGCAGAACGATTTAATACAGCTGTTCAGATTGCAAAATTAGATCCTTATCGTGCGGTTACTCATAATAAAGGAATTTTTAATGGAATTGATGCGGTTGTTTTAGCTACAGCAAATGATTTTCGGGCCGTTGAAGCCTGTGGTCATGCGTATGCCGCAAGAAACGGCAGGTATTGTAGTTTAAGTGATTGCAAATTAGAAAATGGTCAATTTCATTTTAGTCTGGAGATCCCATTAGCTCTTGGTACGATTGGTGGATTAACAGCACTGCATCCAATGGCAAAACGTTCTCTGGAATTATTAGAAAACCCTTCGGCTGAAGAATTAATGATGATCACCGCAGCCACGGGACTTGCACAAAATTTTGCTGCGATTAGATCCCTGGTTACTACGGGTATTCAACAAGGCCATATGAAAATGCATTTGGCAAATATATTACAAACATTAAATGCGTCAGAAATTGAATGTCAGTTAGCTAGAGAATATTTTTCAGAAAACAAAGTAAGTTTTAATGCAGTCCGAAATTTTTTGAAAGAAAAACATTCGGATACTCAAATAAGACCATAAATATTTAGAATTTATATAGAAGTCCAATGGTTAGATGATTTAAATTCTTTTGTTTTAATTCTATAATATTCGTTGAGGGTGTACTGGATGTTTTTAAAATTGAAGTTTGATTTTGTAAATTAAAAATGTCTACTATATAATCTAAGCTAATGCCAAAAGATTTTATTGGAAAGAATCTGATTCCAGCTTGTAAATTATAGTTTATTGATTTTACATTCCAACTTTCTATTGTTTGATTCTTCCATTGGAGTATATTATTTTTTTGAGAAGTATGAATTAGCTTTTGAATGGGTAAAGAAAATTCTATACCAAGGCATGCCTGCCAATTTGATTTTATTTTATAATTTACGGTTAAGGGAAACTGCAAATTGTATAATTTATTGGATTTAATAAGCAAGGAATTATTTATTCCAACTTTTGAATCAAAATTTTCGGAATCCATGTTTGTAAAAACAGTTGTAGAATTTTTAAAGGAATCTAAATTACTTAGAATTATAGTGTTTTCAAAGTCATTCAGGATTAAAAAATTTCCTTGTTCTATATTCAAAGTAGGAGATACGCTAAGACTCCATTTTTGATTTAAATTATAGCCTATATGGGTGCCAATGGAATAAGCTGAATACTTTAGTTTTGTGTCAAATTTAATACCAGAATGTATCCCGAATTCAAATTTACGGATCGAAGTTTGCGGCAGGTAATGAAGTCGAACTGGCATATATGAAATAGGATTTAAAACAGGATATGAATTTTGCCATGTTAGATTAGCTAAAATTCCGGGTAATACTGCAAAATCAAAGAAGTCTCTGTGCGAATTTTGTGTTGCTTCACTTTGATTCGTTTTTAAAAACCCGATATTTTGAGAAATTGAAAATTCTGATTCATTTTCAACTTTTTTATTTGCTGTTAAAATTTTATCTTTTTCTGGCTGAGGGATACTTTGTTTCTTAATTTTTGAATTTGATACTTTAAAATCAACGATGCTATTCTTAGCATGAGTTTTGTTCGAAGGGTTTATTAAATTCGCTCCAGAATTCTGAATTTTGTTACGAACCACAATAGGGCTTGGAAAATTTTCAAAAATGGAGTCACAAGAAAAGTCGGTCAAAGCAGTTGATTGCAATGTCTTACTATTTCTTTTATGGAATTCTGAAATGGAATAAAACGCAATAAAAAAGAGCACTATGGCGCCAAGTGCAAATGGGTAATAAAATGCAAACCGTTTCTTTTTATTAGGCATGTTTTTATCCAGGATGTTTTTCATATCATTCCATCCTTGATCTTCCAATTTAGTATAATCCTGTTTATGATTCATTTGCAATTTGTTTTTTTAATAATTCACGTGCGTTAGAGATATGCCATTTTGAAGTGCCCACACTAATATTTAATTTTTCTGCAATTTCAATATGTGAATATCCTTCATTTGCAAAAAGTAGGAATGCATGAGCAGTTGCCGGTGGAAGTCTTCTTACCATATCTAAAAGATCTTCTTTGAATATTTTTTCCAGGGTAAAATCATGTTGTTCGATTTCTTGATTTTCAATGGATTCCGTTTTATTGACCAATTTTTTCAATTTTAATTCAGACATAATAACATGATATATTACTTTTCGTATCCATCCTTCAAGAGATCCTTCATTTTTATATAACTGTATTTTTTGAAACACTCGTAAAAAACCGGTATTCAAAACCTCCAAAGCATCTTGCTCCTCTTTAAAGTAATACAAACACATTTGAAACATCGCTTTAAAGTGCAGTTTATAGAGTTGCTCCTGGGCTTTGCGATCATTGTCAACACAGCCAGCTATGAGTTCTATATGGGATCGTTTTTTTTGTTGCATAAGAGCACATGCCCTATATTTGAATACCTATCCGCAAGATAAAACGTTTGTAATTCATATTATATTGATCATACCCTTCATCAAATATAATTGGAACAATGTATTCCATTCTTTGGAATTTTAGACCTAAATCTAAACATACGTTAAAATGTTTTTTATTTCCAAAACGGATGCCTAAAGCGGGATACCACATCATCCCACCTTTTGCATTATAAACATTGAGCGCTTCATTTTTATTTACAAACCCATAACCAGCATTCAGAGAATAATAATAGGCAGTTTGTTTTCCATAAAAGTATCCCCTGATTTCCAGAAAAACAGGAATACTGTTTGTTATAGGAGAAACGTTTTGAATAAAAGGATCAGAAATTGGATTCAGTAGCGCTTCATAATCAAATTTGTCAATTCCAAAACCAAGACCTGTTCCAAAATATCTTGAAAACATGTAGCCGGTTGTTGAATTTATGTGTACTCCAAGTGAGGATGTCTGATTTTCTCTAATCCCACCATTGATTCCAATACTCGTGATATTATAGAACCCTTTTTCATGGAAATCATTAGATATTAATTCTGAGTTTATCTTGGAACAGCCTTTAATTAATTTCGTTTTTTTAATTGTTTTTTCAGCGATATATAAATGGGTACTGTCATTCAAACTTATAATTAATTCATGCTCTTTATTTGAATTTGACAGCTTGCCTTTTACGATGGTGCCATCCTTCAAGTAGATTTTATAAATAGGATCATTTATTTGACTAAAAGTAATCTCATTCGTTAAGATCAACAGGAGTAAGAATATTAATTTCCACATGAGCGTATATAAATTGCTTATAGTTTAGTTTTCTTATTTCACTGGAATAATACTTCGCAGAATTAATTGTGCTGGAGATTTTGAATCATATTGCGTAATGCCAGTTTCGCTTACCAGTATTATATTATTTTCATTCGGCATTACGATAACGTCATATGGATTTATTTGTGGAATAGACGAAACAAGTTGAATTTCAGTATTTCCGTTTATTCTATATATTTTCAAATCGCGATCACAAATGTATAAGTATTCATTTTTGACAGCTAATCCTAATGGGTATTCCATGGCTATAGTTTTTAACAGGGTAGGATTATAGATATCTTTGACATTTACAATATCCAGTTGATTGGTAAAGCCACCGCATTCTGTTCCACCATGTAAAGTAATATAAGCTAAATCATCTTTCACAACTACAGGATCACAGGAACGCCAATGATTCATATTACCAGCGAGTGTTGGAGCATCAGGATTTGTTAAGC
This sequence comes from Saprospiraceae bacterium, assembly GCA_016717265.1. Classification (NCBI taxonomy): domain Bacteria; kingdom Pseudomonadati; phylum Bacteroidota; class Saprospiria; order Saprospirales; family Saprospiraceae; species Saprospiraceae bacterium. Next base: position 4,064,636 of record JADKFX010000001.1, on the reverse strand, counting down.
TGTAAATAAACATACCGGATGTAGAACCAATGAAAAGTTTATTTTCATATGGATAAATCGTTTCAATATTCCAGCCAATTTGACTTTTGGTTTTAAGATCCGGGCACGATGTACCAATGTCAAATGAATAAAGACTTGTCATATCAACTGTGTATAAATAGTTCTCATTTATTGTAAATCTAGCCATGGATCCTCCAATTCCTGTGAGTCCGGTAAAATTTCCAGCAGAATTTGAAGATGTTTTTGAATTTGAATCAAAAACTATATCGCCTGACCAAAATCGGAAGCTACTAAAATTTTGAGAATGACAATCTAGAGTTATGGTTTCTTTAGTCTTGGAGTAATCTACTAAAAGTCCCCTCACTGGATCAAAAAAAATTGGAGAGTATACATTTTCCGTTCTGCATAAAAGTGTAGGATTTTCGGGGTTATTAATATTTATTGAAAGTAAGTCAACATAACTATCCGCATATAAAATACCATTGCGTACAGAAAGATCTACGTTTCCTGGAATAGAAATAAAGTTAAGTTTAATTGGATTATCAGGATTTTCATTATTGAAAATGTGAATTCCTTCTTTTATTTCATTTATAAGGAGAAGCGTACCATAAATGTAAATTTTGCCTGGTACTTTTAGATCCTTTTCATCCACTAATTTTAAACCGGATCGAATTTGGGATAATGATTTATAAATGGGATCATATCTATAGAATGTGCGTTTTAAAGAGCAATCATCCTTAAGGCAAGAAGTAAAAATAAGGCTAAAGGCAAAGAGTATCCCTGTTGTTTTTAAAATGAATCGTTTCATATTTAATTAGTTTAATGGTACAACTCTAAAGACAGCAATGAAGGCTAAAATGGTTGGGTCATGATACTTTTAATTTTATATTTTCGGCTTTTAAATTGAATATTTTAAACTATTGTCTAATTTCGTAGTCCATAAATTGAAAATTATTAAATATGAAACAATTAAATTTTTTCTTACTAATTGCAACCATAACACTGTTGAGTATGGGTATAACAAAGGCTCAGGATTCTATAGAAAGTGATTCCACAGGATTGCCGGGTGATCATTTTAGTTTACAGGGTGCCCTGGAAATGTTTAAAAAATCTTCATCCCCTGAGGATTTTGAGAAAATGATCAACTCTGAAGACAATCATGTCAATAATTTGGATTTAAATGCTGATGGAGATATTGATTATATAAAGGTAATTGATAAATCTGATGGTGATGTGCATGCTTTTGTACTGCAAGTGATAGTTTCTGAAACCGAAAATCAGGATATTGCTGTAATTGAAATGGAGAAGACTGGAAAGGAATCGGTCACCTTGCAAATTATCGGTGATGAAGACATTTATGGCGAACAAACCATTGTGGAGCCAGCTGAAGATAAAGTAATGCATTCAGGAGAATCTATGGAACCGAAGAAAAAGGGTGGTCCAAATGGAAATTTTGATGCATATTTTGAGGATGCAATTGTAATCAATGTTTGGCCATGGCCATGTGTTAGATTTGTATATGGCCCTGTGTATCGTCCCTGGGTATCTCCTGTACGCTGGAGGGTTTACCCAAATTGGTGGAAGCCATGGAGACCATTGGGTTGGAGGGTTTTTCATCCATTTAGAGCTCGATATCATAGTGGTTTTGCAGTAGTTAAAACACACCGAGTTGTGCGGGCGCATCGAATTTATACACCAGTTAGGGTAACTTCAGGAAGTGTTAAAATACGTCATAGCAACTCTGTACATTCCTACAGGGTTACTAAAACTAAGACTAAAGTTACAACTGGGCCAAGAGGAAATACCAAAGTGAAAACTACCCGTACTACAACAAGGGTAAAGAAAAGATAAATAAGGCCTAAGCCAATTGTTGAAAAAATCCTGGTAATTTTATCAGGATTTTTTTTTCTTTTTAGATAAAGGTTCTGCATTTGGTTAGTGGCAGATTCTTAACGCCAAAGCTTAACCAGGGAGCACTAGAGAGCATTTACAATGATTTTATATCCCTATTTTTAGGAAGTCATATATTAAATTTTCTCACCCCAATCTCTTAACATATAATCTAGCATTTGTGTTGGTTCACCTTTTAATTTTGCTGCTTCAATACCTTTTTTGATTATGGCTATTGCTTCTGTTTTTTTACCGTTGTGATATAATATTCGACCAAAGTTGATATAATGATCTTGTTGTTCAAGAAGTTCTAATGCTTTTTTAGCTGATTTCTCACCAATTTCCATTATTTTTTTATCCTCCTTGAAATTTTTCAAACATAATTGAGAAAGATCTTTATGTTTTATGGCATTATTCTTTGCAATTTTTGAAGAATAGCCTTTAGCAGCTGTTAAAAATTTATTTGCATCACCTGTTGCACCATAATAATCCATATCGGTGGTATATTTAAATTCGTCAAATTTATCCGGGTTGTTTTTCATTTTTTCTTGTGCTTCTATCAATAAACTTTCATTGCGGTATTCCATTGCTTTTTTGATAGTTTTTGTACAGGCATTATAAACTTTACTTTCATAAATTGCCTTAGTTTTTAATTTGATTATAGCTTCTTTATTTTTAATAAGGTAATCAAAAATTCTAGAATCTGCTTCTGTAGCGGATTCTAAAATGATCTCCAGATTTTCAGGTTTTGTTAAATCTGTTTGACTTGAAAGATATTCATTTGCAATTCGAAGTGAAGGTTTTCCAACTTGATTTAAAGATTTAATATAGGATAAGACAGTTGCTGCATCCCGTTTTCCTTCATTATAAAGTTTTTCCCAAGAACCCGACTTATCAAATTTTTTCAAAGCTTCTCTTCCTAATTCTATAAAAGCATCAGCTGGTCTTGCTCCAGAAGCATTATGAACGACCTTGCTTTCAGCACCAATATATAATAATGTGGGGTAGGATTTTACGCCATATTTTTGAGCGAGTTCTGGTCCTTCTCCTTTTTCCATATCCACCTTAAGGTTTATAAAATTTGCGTTATAAAACTCGCCAACGGCTTCATCTGGAAAAACATTTGAGGACATTCTGCGACATGGGCCACACCAGGTGGTAAAGGCATCCATAAAAATCAATTTATCTTCTTTTTTAGCCTTAGCCAGCGCTTCGGCAAACGTACCATGAAAGAATTGGATTCCTTTTAATCCAGAGTTTTCCTCTTGGGTCATTGCTATTTGATATCCAAATAAGGCAAAAAGTGTTAATATGAGTATATTTTTCATTCGAATCTGTGTATTCATGCTATTCCGTTTAATTTTACTGCAAATATCAAAATAATTCTATTATCCTTTGAGAATCCATAACATTCTCATTTACATTGTTTTAAAATCATGTACTTACGACGACAATTTTTAGAACATATTGCACAAACAAGTGAAATTCCACAAGGTTTTGAAATACAACGAGCAGAGGCCTGCTATTTATATGATCGGCAAGGAAATCCTTATTTAGATCTTATTTCTGGTTTTGGGGTAAATAATATAGGACATAGTATAGAAGATGTTAAAAATGCTATTCGGGATCAATCAGAAAAATACTTGCATACGAATGTTTATGGAGAGCATATTCAAAGTCCGCAAGTTCAATTTGCTGGATATTTGACCACACTTTTGCCAACTTCTTTGAACTCTTGTTATTTTTTAAGTTCAGGAAGTGAATGCATTGATGCTGCGATTAAATTGGTTAGGTTGGTTACAAATCGGTCGGAAATTATTGTTTGCAGGAATGCATACCATGGCAGTACCCTGGGGGCTGAATCGCTGCGAAGTGACGAAGCTCATAAGGCTGAATTCAGACCTTTAATTCCAGGCATCCGTTTTATTGATTTTGGTAATATTTCAGATCTGGATTTAATTTCAAATAAAACGGCTGCAGTTTTTACAGAGGTAGTCCAAGCCGAGGCCGGAGTAAGACAAGCATCTGTCGATTATTGGCAAAAATTGAAAGCGAAATGTATTGAAAAATCCTCCTTGTTAGTATTTGATGAAATTCAAACAGGGATTGGCAGAACCGGAAAATTGTTTGCATTTCAGAATACGAATATAATTCCGGATATATTATTAAGTGGAAAAGCAATTGGATCTGGAATGCCTTTAGCTGCATTAATTTGTGATCACAAAATAATGGAGGCTTTTAGCAAGCGCTTAGCATTGGGATATATAACTACATTTGGAGGTCATCCTGTAAGTTGTGCAGCTGGTTTGGCAGGTTTAAAATATTTACTAAATCACAATATTTTAGAAGGCGTTGAATCTAAGGAAAAACTCTTTAAAGGTAATTTGTTGCATGAAGATATACTTGAAATCCGATCAAGTGGGTTGATGATAGCAGTACAATTAGGATCAGAATCCATGCTCATATCCTGGTTACAAAAACTTTATAAAAATAAAATATTAGCAGAAAGTTTTTTGTTTTGTTCATCTGCTTTGCGAATTGCACCACCATTAATAATTTCAGATGAACAGATATTGGATGTTTGCGAGATCATAAATAATATACCTAGGAAAGCAGGAAAGAATTTCGATTAAACCTTGTAAAGTAATGGATTTCTGCTTTTCTAATTAAAAGCGATATATCTTTTAATCTATTTGTTGATTTATTTTAAAATTGTGTCTTGTTTTTTAATCTTTTCCAAGCTTTGAAGTTTAATTTTCTCTTGCTTTTTAAAATACGATTTGAAAAGAAAATTATGCTTTAATGCTTCCAGATCTTCATTAATTTTTATGGAAGCACTTTGTACATTTGAAAGAATATTATTAATATTTTTTGGACCTGACGGATCTTTTAATAAATATGAAATTGTTCCTTTTCCAGAATGTGCATCTTTTAGAATTAATTCAAATTGATTTGTGACTTTATTTAATTGTTCACTTCCTTGTTTTATTTTTTGTACTATATTTTGAAGGTCATCTGTAAGTAAAGTATCTTTCAAAAGGACACCTAAGGTGCCATGTCCATTATTTACTTCCTGTATTATGGATGAAACCTGTTTTGAAGATTGATTCAAATTTTTACTAAGGGATTCAATATTTAAAACAGTTGAACGAAAACTTTTGGCTAAAACGGTATCCATAAGAACAGCATATAAGGTTCCTCTACTCTGGTTTATATTTTCAGTAATGGTTCTCAGGTTTTGGGATATTACAGCGACATTTAAATTTGTATTTTCAAGAGTTCTCAGCATCATTTCTGTATTTATTGCTTTAACGGAAGAAATTTCATCAGATTCAGAAACCAAGGGTGCGTCTGAAGTACCATGATCTATAATCACTATTTTATTTCCCATCAAACCATCGGTACCAATACTTGTAGTTGAATTTTTGCGAATTTTATTTTTTAAAGATTGGTCTATAGACATTTCTACTTTGATAACAGAATCATTTATAATGCTAATCTTTTCAACGGTACCTATATCTATTCCCAGGTACCTGACATTATTTCCTTCAGAGAGTCCGTTTACATCGTCAAAAGAAGTATAGATTTGGAAATTATTTCCAAACATATTTTTACTACTACCCAGATAATATAGTCCAAGTATAAAGAGGACTATTCCTGTGGTTACAAAAATGCCGAGTCTAATGTTGTTTGGAGTATCTTTATTCATAATTATTCAAAAAAAGCATGAATTTTTGGATCTTTTAAATTATTCAATTCATCATAAGTACCCTGTGCATAATTGATGCCATCAATTAAAACTGAAATGCGATTTGCAGTAAGTTTAGCACAATGCATATCATGAGAAATAATAATTGAAGAAGTGTTATATTTTTGTTGTACTTGAAGCATTAGATAGCTAATTTCTTTTGCTGTTATCGGGTCTAATCCGGTTGTTGGTTCATCGTAAAGCATAATTTCAGGTTTTAGAATTAGGGAACGAGCTAATCCTATTCTTTTTTTCATGCCACCAGAAAGTTCAGATGGCATTAAATTCATTGCATGTAATAAGCCTACATTATTCAAGGTCTCTTCAACTAACTCATTTATTTCCTCTTTTGTTTTGTTTTTACCATGTCTTCGGAGTGGAAATTCGAGATTTTCCCGAACTGTCATACTATCGTATAAGGCACTACTTTGGAAAACAAATCCAATTCTAGCCCTCATTTCATCTAAAGCTTGTTGTGGAATTTCAGAAATTTCATTTCCAAATACTTTTAAAGAACCTGCATCATAACTTAGTAAACCGACGATACATTTGATAAGTACAGATTTTCCACTTCCTGATTTTCCAAGAATTACAAGATTTTCTCCTCTGCGGATCTCCAGATTATAATCAATTAATACTTGATTTTTACCAAATGCTTTTTCTAGATTTTTTATTTCGATAATGGGTTCACCAAATTTTATTGGTGACAAATTATCTGGATCTATGCTTTTGATGGTTTGAATCATAAAAATCCCAAAAATTCAGTAATTTGGACAGCGATTAAATCCACAATAAAAACGCAAAGGGATGCAACAACAACAGCTGAATTTGCAGATCTTCCGACGCCTTCGGTACCTTTTCTGGAATTATAACCTTTATAACAGCCTACTAATCCGATCGCAAATCCAAAGAAAAAGGATTTTATAAAAGCTGGAATTACATCACTAAACTGTAAACTATCGAAGACTTGATGGAAGAATAGGGTATAGCTAACGGAACCTTTTACATTTACGGCAAGATAGGAGCCATATAAAGCTATAGCGTCACCTATAATAATTAGGATCGGGATCATTAAGGTGGTGCTAATTATCCTGGATACGACGATATATTTAAATGGATTCGTGCCACTTACCTCCATGGCGTCAATTTGTTCTGTTACTTTCATAGAACCTAACTCAGCTCCAATTCCGGAACCAATTTTACCTGCACAAATAAGTGCTGTAATAACGGGTCCAATTTCTCGAATTAAACTTATTCCTACCATAGATGGTAACCAGGCTTCAGCTCCAAATTCTACTAAAGTGGGTCTGGATTGTAAAGTTATTACGAGGCCAATTATAAAAGCTGTGAGTGCAACTAAGGATAAAGAGCGATAACCTATTTCAAAAGACTGCTTAATTATTTCGCGAAATTCATAGGGAGGAAATAAAAATTCGCGAAAGAACCTACCTGCAAATCTTGATATTTCACCAACTTCATTAAAGAGTATTTTCATTCCTGTTGGTAAAATAGGAAATTCATGTTTTTCAACCGTATGACTTATTTTCTTTTCAATTAAATTATGTTCTTTCATTCCGAATTCTAATAATATCCAAATATAAATGAAAATTTCCAGAAATGGAAGAGGAATTTGATTGATATGTTTATTTCATAATTACAGAATCGTTATGAAGCCAATGAAATATGGATGAGTTTAGGAATTCTATTGGAGGATATCTTAATTCAGCAATCTATTTTAAATAGTAGCTTTTTCACTTATTTTACAAATTTATTTAATTAGAGTGGCTCATTGATTTTTTTGCTTTTTAACTATTCAAAATAAAGTTTATGGATTCATTGAATTGGACTCAATATTTTATGGAGTATTCATTTTTTAGATTCATTTATTAAATATACTACTATTAGCCTCAGTGCAGGAATCGTTGAAACTTGCGTTTCAGATTTAATTTATAATTCAAATTTTAAATTCCAAATCAGATTTTTACAAATTTTTGATTCATTGGCTTGCCATTTAAACTTTTAGATTGCAAGAAATAGATTCCATTTTTTAAAGATTCGACATTGATTTTATGCGTGCTTTCATTAAATTTATTTTTCAAAGTAACGATACCCTGGAGATCAAAGATGGTATATGATTTTACATCAACAATGGTAGTGAATATTGTGAGTTCATTTTCCACAATAGTAGATTGTATAAAGAATTCATTCCTTTTTAGATCGTTTGTTCCAATGAGTGTATTGCAAAGTTTAAAGTATGGTGGTCCGAAATCGATTCCGAGGGCAGTAATATCTATTTTACCTAAACCTGTGACATCGTGTTGAATAAGAATTGGGAGTTCGAATTTTTTTAGTAGTGGTATAAATCTTAAATCTCTTGTATAACTCGTATCATTTGATAAACATGCAATAGGTCCAATAGGAACAGGATCTGAGAATCTCCATTTTTTTTCATAATCAGCATCGGGTGAAACCACGGATCCATTTAAGCAGGGTTGATTGTTAAATTTTTTAGGATCCCATGTCATTGTAACGGGCCAGTTTTTTGTATATACAAATATTAAGAGTGGATCTGGTGCATTGCAAGCTAATCCTTGATCTCGAACTCCAAGTATAATGTTTTGGTAAAAACTTCCTAAAATTTCAAATTTTGATTTTGCCCTCACTTCAAATATAGAATCAAATGGGGAATCATCAATAAATTCTCCCCATTCTAAATTTAAATCATCATCTGGACGATTGAGATTATCAACGATCGAAGTATCTGCTCGATAAAGTATTGTGTCTTTGTAGCCGGCGGCATCTTCAAAATAGAATTTGAATTCGTAAAGCGCATTTTTTTGAGCAACACAATTCAAAACGTATGTTGTCATTACGATTAATACCATCAATTTATTCATTTATTTTGATTTAAAGGATTTATACAAAAGTTCTTTATAATTAGCGCATTTAAATATTTTATTGTTTGATAAAAGAGGAAGTATAAATTTTATCATTAACCATGAATAAAATTACGTTAATTCCTGGATAAACTGATTGTAATGGAATATTTATGGTATATTCTCCTTGGCTTTGAAAGCATGAAGGATTCACAGTATAATTAAAGTTATTAAACAATTGGTGCGTAAGTAGTATTTTAACTTTGGATTCTTCGTTCAATTCATATTGAATTGTCAAGTTATCGGTTGCAGGATTTGGGCTTATAGCAAACTTTAAATCGTTATTTGGATGATCTCCGGTTATTGTACAGTCTCTTATCGGTAAACTAAAGGGCTCAGATTTTTCATTTTCTGAACAATCATTTTTAACAATAAGTTTTATTAGGTAAGGATGATTTGATTGCATGTCATCTTGCCAACCACTTTGTAAATTTCCCGTAATGCAATACTTTTGAGCTAAGCCAGATAACCAATGAGTAGTTCTTATTAAAATGGGATTTGTTGGATTTAGATTATCATAAATTTCAATTTTATATTTATTATATCCTGTACTTGCTCCGATGTCAAAACAATAAGTACAATGCTTAGGTTTTATTAGATCTTTAGGTAATCTGGTAATAAAGGAAGATAAAGGGGGACAATTTCCACCAATCTGGGCTATAAATTCGCATTTATATCTGGAGATATGTCCAAGGACTTTTGCTATTTGACAGGCTGACCAGGCTCCATTAGGATTATTATACCCCATGATATTATTATTTATCCAACCCGAATCACAACATGGATAATTGGGGCAAGCAGGCTCCAGATTACAATTGGGGCTATTTGGAGGTTCTAGTCCAAAACATTTTAAATTCATTTCATCAATTCCAATGGTACCATCACAGTTTTTATCCCAATTGAACGTAAGCATTGGAGTATCGTCACAGCCATCGTTTTCAAAGCTATGGTAGAGCACTAAATTATGTGCTAATTCATGGTTTAAAATTCCCCAATCGAATCGATTTATGGAACTAATATTTCCGCCTAAAAATGCAACACCACTCCCATGAGAATGATTATAAGAAGCTATAAACACATTTAATTCGGAATTGGGATTTACGGCATATTTATTTCTTAGTAAATTTAAATCATAACCATTAAACTTATTGGTGTTGTCACAATGAAAATAAACGCCACTTAGAAACCACCTTACCGGATTGCAATGAGCAGCTTGGGATGGTGTATTATACCCTTTGGGATTTAATTGGGCAGTATTATGCGCAAGTTCTTCATTTGCAATATAAAGCATATAGTTCGCCCATCCAGTGGCTCCTTCCTGAGTTACTTTTGTGCCATCCTGAGGTAAGGATACATTTCCAGTACAGTCATCATTTACAAAAAAATGAATATTAACGTTTAAGTAAACTGGAATACAATTTTCGTAAATGGAGTCTACATTAAAACATGGGATTGGTGAAGCGGAATATTGTATGGGATCAGGTAGAACATAGCAATCTATATTTTGAGAATTCATTTTTTGATTGTAAACATTCATTATTATAAAGATAAGTATTAATTTAGAATTGTATTTCATGATCGTGTTATTTATTTTGATGTCCTACTTTGTTTTAAGGTGTATTCGGATCATAGTTTTCACCTTTTATGTTTAAATTTCATTGAAGTGAATTTTTATCTTAATTTATTTTTACAAATTTTAAACTGAATGTTCGACTTTTTGTATATTTTAAAAGATTCTTATTGGCAATTCAAATCTGATTTTATTAATTGAGATTTGAATCCAATTTTAATTCCGTATCCTAATTTGATTTTCAAAAGATTTAAGTACCCTGAAATTAGTATCTTTAATTGGATTGTATATTTTGCCATGATTTGAAAGGCTTGGAATACAAACTGTGTAGAGCCTCAATTTTATTTTTTTATACTCCAATATTAGATTTTTCAATTTTAAAACCCTAAATACATGCGCATATCTTAGTATTGCTGGTTTGCAAAAGCTTTGTATTTTTAATCGTTTGAGCAAGAATCCATCGGATGTCCAAGCAGAAATTTTAGATTGAACAGCCAGGCAATAATAATGCAGTCCTGTAGTATTCATTTTATCTGTTGAAATAGAGGAGTCCACTAAGCTGTTGAATAGTTTCGCATGGATCCATTGATCGCGTTTGTTTTGAATGTAGTTTGAATAAAATAATGGTTTCATTTTTTAGTGCTTTTGTTAACATTAGTGTTATTGGAGTTGTCTTGATTATCGGATTCAGACATCCGTCCTTCAAATTAATTATTTTAAGTTGGTATATTCGGATGCTTACCAACATTCGTAATATTTTCCTGCCATATGATTCGTTTTTGGATTTAAGAATGAGAACTTATTGCGTGTATTCATTTTAGGATGCATTTATTTTATTTAAAATTATTTATAGTTCTACTGTATTTTATTTTTTTTATAAGGATCATACTATTTGGCGCACTATGCGGATTTCGTCGAATTTTATAATTTCTTATAATTTTATTAAAATTCAATTCTCAAAAATATGAATTGTTTATTTTCAATAAATGGGAATTTATTGAATGATGGTATTAATTTATTTAATTCCTGATGTTTTTTATTTAAGAGTCTGCTTTGTCATATCCCTGCATTTGAGTTTGCAATCTGCAATTCTCCGAATCTTGGAATTGGACATTGGCAGTTCTATTTCAAAGCTATTTATTTATATGCTTTCTAAATTTTGCAAACTCAGATTTTGCGAACTTCTTTTGTAACGAACTACATTATATAAATCTTTTCTATGTTCTTGTTGAGCCTTTTAAAATGGTAAGTAGTTCTAAATTTATATTGCAATTCCAATTTTTTCATTAAATTTGCTTATTCGCAAAATAATTTAAAGATGAAGCATGTTTTTCTGTTGATTTTAGTATTTTCTCAAGGACTATTATTCGCCCAGTATGTGGAGCATAAGGTAGATTATAATGGCAGCGTAGTTCAAGCTTTTAAAATTATCAATAGTCCAGCTATGAAAGAAAAGCAGCTTTCAGTAGTGTTGCGTCCTAGTCAGGCAGATGTTCGATTTAATCCTTTTTTGCAACATCCTATAAGTCCTAATAAATCTGAATTTGATGACGACATTCAAATTTTAAAAGCGCGTAAAGATTATTTAAAAAAGGCTCCCTATAGTACTCTTCGCAAAGGTCATGGGGAAGCAAGTCCCCAACTTGCTGAAATTCTAGTGGGCCGTTCATTTTATGCAGATATCGATGGTTCCTGTCCAAATGATAATACGATCGCGGTCTCTAAAGCGGGTCGGATTATGAGTATGATGAATGAATTTGTTGGAATTTATAATTCTCAAGGCAGTAAAATCAATGTTTATACTTTAAATGATTTTTTTAATGGATTTATTTCAGAAACGGTATGCGATCCTAAAGTTGAATATGATCCAGTAGCAGATAGATTTTTTATGTTTATTCAGGGGTGTAATGAGGATCCTCAAAACATAGCATTTGGTTTTTCTCAAACGAATGATCCAAATGGCAATTGGGCAATTTATTTATTTGAATCCGATGGCTTAAATGATGGTTCGTGGTCAGATTATCCAAAAATAGCTGTCAATCGTGATGAAGTGTTTATTAGTTTAAATTTATTCGGTAGAGGTGCTTCCGGTAAATATAAACAATCCATAATGTATCAGCTAAATAAGGCAGATGGATACGCGTCTAAAACACTTCGTTATAAGATTTGGAGTGGATTTCAACCAGGAACTATTTTGCCCATTCGATCAGGTGCAAATGGACAATATGGACCCGGGGTTTATGCAGTTCAAGCTTCTGCTGGTGGTTCAGATTATTTTTATTTTTATGATATTACAGGCAGTCTATCAGACCCGAATAGTAAATTATTGTATCAAAAATTATCAACTGTGGCCTATGAACCTTCTGGAAATGCATATCAATTGGGTACCACGATACGTCTTGATATCGGCGATTGTCGTTTACAGGATGGGTATTATCAAGATGGCTTGATTCATTTTGTATTTTCAGCAGATGATCAAGGATTTAGTGGTGTTCGATATCATAGATTGAATCCAGTGATGCTTGATGCGAATGCATTTGAAATTTTTTCATCTTCAGATCTTCGGGATTATTGTTATCCTTCAATTGCTCCTTTTTCAAATAATGTAAATGATAAATCAGCAATTATTCACTTTACTTCTTCAGGAGAAAACCATTATCCGGATATACGAGCAAAATTATTTTATAATGATTTTTCATCAGCAACTTCAATCCGCGTAAAAGTGGGACCTGGTCCGCAGGAAAATTGTTATAATTCTACAAAAAATTATGCTCGATGGGGTGACTATACAGGTACTGCTAGACAATATAATGCAAGTGTACCAACCGTTTGGGTTGCTGGTAGTGTTGGAAATAATATTAATGGTAAATGGTGGACCTATATCGCAGAACTTTATTCATCACCCACGGCAACCATAGAAAAAAAGTTAACGCAAGAAATTGTTTTATTTCCGAATCCTGTAGAAGACCGTTTACATTTAGAAATTCAAGTGAAGCAACAATTAAAAGTTTATTTTATTTTAAAAGATGAACAGGGTAAGACTATTAGCAAAATGTATGAAGGCATACTGATGACTGGTGAAAATAAGTTTTCATTTAGTACCAGTGCCCTGTCAAATGGTATTTATTTTCTAAGCATAGAAACCGAGAAGCATGAAATTATTAAAACGGAAAAAGTATTGGTTAATCGTTAATCTGCTTTTTGTATTATTTGCATGCAATCATCGTGCAATGGATAAGCCTTCATCTAATCAAGGAGGAAAGGATCCGGTTATTGGTAAACCAACAAATAAAGACAGCATCATGCACCGAATCCCAAAAGCAGGATCTCCAAATGAAGAATACGATCAACATAGAATCGATTCAATTAAACGAACTAAAATCAAGCCGAGATAAAAGTGGGTGTAAACGGATATCGGTTTGATCATTTTCGAATGTTAGCTTCATTAAATGAACAATTTTAGATTCTTAATTTGTAATTCGTTCAATTCTAAAGGTAAGCCTGGTATAAATAGCTTTATTTTGCTTTGTAAAATATAATTTCCATGGGTTATTTAGAGAAGTTGTTTTTTAACAATATTCAGAGAATATTTATATTGTTGGTATTACTGACTAATTTACATGTATTTTTAAATGGACAAGAATGTATTATTTTAGAATCGCTTGTCAAAGATTTTAACAATACATTGATTTCAAGAGATGCGAAGCAATTAGACAAATTAGTGCATTCGGATTTGACATATGGACATTCTAATGGTTGGGTTGAGAATAAAAATGAATTTTTGATTAATAACCAATCGAAATATTTAATTTATGAAAAAATCGAAATGGATAGTTTACAAATTCATTGTTTTGATAAGCTTGCGATAGTTCGTTTTCATGCACTTCATGATATTATTTTGAATGGCAAAAGTATAAGTCTTAAATTGCATGTTTGTCAAACCTGGATAAAAACAAAAGGTAAATGGAAGTTATTGGCAAGACAAAGCACTAAGTTAAGTTGACACCTGAATATAGAGCGGGAATATAGAACGAGAATGAGAATATAGAGCGAAAATGAGAACGAGAGCGAGAATGAGAACGAGAAGAATATAGAGCGGGAATATAGAGGGGGAATATAGAGTGAGAAGGGGAGCGGGAATATAGAGGGGGAATATAGAGTGAGAAGGGGAGCGGGAATATAGAGGGGGAATATAGAGTGAGAATGAGAACGAGAACGGGAATATAGAGTGGGAATATAGAGCGAGAACGAGAATGAGAACGAGAGCGAGAATGAGAACGAGAAGAATATAGAGCGGGAATATTGAGTGAGAATGATAAAGGGTTTATTCCACCAATACAAACCCTGCCCACTGATAAGGATCCAATCCTATTTCACGTAATTCTTTTTGCGCCGCATGAAATGCCTCCGGAATCGACATCTTATTCCCGCCTTTGTCGGGACCTTCGGCCTCCAGCCATTTTTTGTAAAAAGTGGTCATCAACAATGAAGTTTGTTTATCGGGTACTTGCCACAAGCTCATGATAAGATATTTTGCACCCGCTATTTTAAATGCACGTTGTAATCCGTAAACACCTTCATTGCCTTGGATATCACCAAGTCCTGTTTCGCATGCAGATAAAACAACTAACTCTGTATTGGATAAATTCATTTGTGAAATTTCGTATGCGGTAAGGATTCCATCTTCTCTTCCCTCCAAAGTTTGCTTCCCTTGCCAAGCAACATTACCTCCAGCCATTATAAGTCCTGAACGTAGCATCGGATGATCAGAGATTGTAAAAACATTTTCATTTTGATTATTGACTTGTGATTCTTGACTATTATTTTTGGTATCCGAGAAAAAATATCCATGTGTTGCTATATGTAATATTCGAGGAGATGGATTATTATTTACACCGATATTTTTAAAAGATTCTTCTATTGCAAAGTAGCCTTTTTTTAAGGTGGTATGGATACCGGAAGTCTGCATGATTTTTTCGATGGAATTCACTTCACGCTCTGTTCCTGCTAAGTAATTCCAGATGCCGCCCCGCAGCGTTGAATCAACTGACTTGAAAGACAACTGCCCTCTCGATCGGGAAGCATAAATTGGTTCGCTGATAACCGATAAAGAATCTTGGTCAAATTGAATTCCACCAAATAATACTGCTTCATTGTTTACATTTTTCAGTTGAGTTGGAACAACCAATTGTCGGGTACTATTCAATTCAGTCAATTGATATTTATCTGCTAGTGTTTCTGTTTCAGATATAGGAATCGCATCCAGATTGATTCGATGCAATAATCCAGTTGGAGAAAAATAGATTGTTTTAATTCCTGTTAATTCTTTCTCCAAAGGCTTCCATAAAATTTCATACAAGGATTTTTTAGTTGCTTCAATAGCTATTGCCCCTCGGTCAGTAAGCGTGTATAATGAATTGACATAATCTGCTTTGCGTTCTGATTTTGAATGTAACAAAGAGTCCAATGATTTTTCTTCGAAAAGAGGAATGAAGTTGGGTTGTTTTGATCCTGACTTTAAAACTAAGGCCGCATACATTACGCTATCTGTCCTGCTAGGAAAATTAACTTTAAATGAAACAAACTCTATGGCTGCTTCGTCAATTTTTAAAGTGGACAGGACCTCTTCCCATTTTACTTGGCGCTTTACTTCAGTATAGCCTACCAGTGAACGGGCGAGTTCTTTTTCAGCGGTATTGGCTTTTTCTTCCAACTCAGATACACCCTTTCTATCAGAGGCTGGTTTACTATATTCAATGGAAAGCCTACGCCGATAAGCTTTAAGGCGATTGTGAATTTCTTCAGTTTCTGGAGTAGTTAAAGCTAATATGCTCAACCGATTGACAGCCTGGAGCAGAAACCCTTTATGGAATAAAGATTGATCATACAATAAGGAAGGTATCACCCCTGGGTTGACAGACGATTCGGCTCTTGAACGCTTTAACATATAGGATCCGATCTTGTACATATTTTTTTCGTACAAGCTAATATAATTACCCAATTCTTGTTCAGAGAGAAAGGAAGCGGATTTGATCATTTTGGAATAATTCATTTCAGATGAATAGTGTAAAAGTTTTTCCGCTTTCTCAGTTTCTCCCATATTCTCATAAAGCTCTGCTAATAAACTTAAGTTATTTAAATAATCCGCATGTTCATCACCCAATACTTTTTTTTGAATGGCTTTGCATTGTAGGAAAAGGGATTCTGCCTTTTCATATTTTCCTATATGGTTGTAAAAAATGGCAAGATTATTAACTGTGGTGGCATAGAATGGATGTTCTTTTCCTAAGACTTTTTCCAAAATATTCATCGCTTCTAATAAATGATTTTCGGATTTATCAAAACTACCCATTTCAAAATAAAGGGCAGATAAATTAATGAGACTATTGGCATAATCAGAATGTAACTTTCCCCATAATTTTTCACGGATCGCCATGCCTTCCAGAAAAAATTGGTTGGCTTTAGCATAATTACCTTTTTTATGATTCACTAATCCAAGATTGTTGAGGCAATCCGCATAATTATGATGCTCTTTTCCCAATATTTTTTTCAATATGTCTAACGCTTCAATATATAGCATTTCCGCTTTATCGTAATTAGCCATTTCCAGATACAGAGCAGCCAAATTGTTTAAACTCATGGCATAGTCAGGATGCTCTTTTCCTAATACTTTTTCTCTTATAGATTTTGTTTCCAGATAAAGCGGCTCCGCTTTTTCATATTCCCCCATTCGAAAATACAAAACTGCAAGATTATTTAAATTTAATGCATAATCAGGATGTTCCTTGCCCAATACTTCTTCCCGGATATTTTTAGCCTCGAGTAAATATGCTTCGGATTGAATGTAGTTTCCCAGAAGAGAATTAATATTGGATAAATTGGTCAAGCTTGCAGCATAATCAGGGTGTCTTTTTCCTAATACCCTTTCCCGGATACCTTTAGATTCCAGATAGAGTGTTTCAGCTAATGAATACTTGCCTGATTCATAGTAAAGAACAGCCAGGTTATTAATACAATTGGCATAACTGCGATTTTCATGACCCAAGGTTTTTTCCCAAATTTCTTTTGCTTTGAGGTACCATTTTTCAGATTCAGCATAGTTCCTGCTTACATTATAATGCACTCTTGCTCGATTAAAACAGATGCTTCCATAAGCCGAAGATTCTTTTCCGAGTTTTTCTAAGACGATTTTCTCTGCAAGATCGTTTATCTGCATTGCATTTTGATAATCTCTCATTGCAGTGTAGTTCCTAGAAACTAAAATTAGACTGTCTACCTTTTTGATTGAAATTGAATCAACATTCTGTGATAAGACAGCGGATATATAACATTGCACTGAAAATATTAGCCAGTATTTCATTCCGTTTCTATTAGGGACCAAGCAAATTAAGAATAATTCTGAACTTTTTATCAATGAAAAGAAACTTCTATTCTTTTTAGGAAATTAGTAAATAAAAATAGGCTATCAACGCAAAAACAGACTCAAATAAAAGAAATTTGATCAGCATAGAGAATGTTGAAATTATACCAATTTATTATTTATTCCTCCAGCATTAACCCCAGCTGAAAGGAAAAGCGAGAATATAGAGCGAGAACGATAAAGAAAAAGTGATTACTCCACCAACACAAACCCCGCCCAATTGTAAGGGTCCAATCCATTGTCACGCAATTCCTTTTGTGCTGCATGAAATGCATTCGGAATAGTCATTTTTTCACTCAACCATTTTTTATAAAATGTGGTCATCAATAAAGATGTTTGTTTATCTGGCACTTGCCACAAACTCATGATCAGATATTTTACTCCTGCGATTTTGAATGCGCGTTGCAAACCGTAAACACCTTCGTTGCCTTTTATGTCACCTAATCCGGTTTCACATGCCGACAAAACAACTAATTCTGTATTCGATAAATTCATCTGGGATATCTCGTACGCAGTTAGAATGCCATCTTCTCTTCCTTCCAGTGTTTGTTTGCCTTGCCAGGCTGCATTGCCTCCGGCCATGATTAATCCGGAACGAAGCATGGGGTGATCTGAAATTTTGAATACAGATTCCTGCTCTCCGTTTAAACTTGATTTTTGAGCAGTGCTTTTTGGATCCGGAAAGAAGTAACCATGTGTAGCGAAGTGTAATATCCTAGGAGAAGCAGAATTATTTGCACCGATATTTTTGAAGGATTCCTCCGTAGCTTGGTAGCCTTTTTTCAAGCTAACATTCACTCCTGAAGTCTGCATGATTTTTTCAATGGAGTTGACTTCACGCTCAGTGCCTGCAAGGTAATTCCATGTGCCACCTCTAAGTGTTGAATCCATTGACTTAAAAGTTAATTCTCCTCGGGATCTTGATGCAAGTAATGGTTCATTAATTTGCAATATACTGTCTTGTTCAAATTGAATACCACCAAATAGAACGGCATCATTATTGGAAATTTTTACTTGAGTCGGAATGACCAACTGTCGGGTACTGTTGAGTGCTATTAAATTGTATCGGTCTGCTAAGGTCTCTGTCTCAGAAACAGGAATGGCATCGAGGTTGATTCGATGCAATAATCCAGTTGGTGAAAAATAAATGGTTTTAATACCTGATAACTCTTTCTCCAAAGGCTGCCATAAAATTTCATACAAGGATTTTTTAGTTGCTTCAATAGCTATTGCCCCTCGGTCAGCAAGTGTGTATAATGAATTGACATAATCCGCTTTGCGGTCTGATTTGGAATGTAGTAATGAGTCCAGTGATTTTTCTTCGAAAAGCAGAATGAAGATGGGCTGTTGGGCTTCTGGTAAAAGTAAGAGGGCGGCGTACATTGTGCTATCATTCTGCTTTATTTCGGCAAACCCGTAGTGGACGAACTCGACTGCCGCCTCACCAGCCGCCAGATTGCGCTGTACTTCCTGCCAATTGACCTGCCGCATGGCATCGCCGAAGCCTGCTACAGTGCGGGCGAGGTCTTTTTCGAGGGTGTTGGATTTTTCTTCCAAATCGGCGACTTTTCCGCTGTCACGTTCGGCAATGGGCAGAGCATATTGGGCAGCGAGGAGGCGTTCGTAAGACTTCAATAGGTTGAATTTTTCGGTGGTCGTGGCGTCGGTGTGCGCCAGGTTTTTAATTTGGTTGGCGGCATTGAGCAAGAAACCTTTATAAAAAAGGCTGTTGTCGTAACAGATAGCCCTTGCCTTCGTCCCTGCAGTTTGATGCATAAAGGATAGCGCCCGGCTTTGACTTGTGGCAAAATTGTTCATGTACTTTTTCAGTTCACTCTCCGAGAGGTGGTGCAAGGCTTTTTCCAGTAGCTTTTGATTTACTGAGGATAATTCAAGGTAAAGGGGTTCTGCTTTTTCATAGTTGCCCATGTCCTTAAACAAATGCGCCAGGTTACTCAGGCTCCTCGCATAGTCGGGATGCTCCTTGCCGAAGCTTTTTTCATAGATGGCTTTGGATTCGAGGTAGAGGGGTTCGGCTTTTTCGTAGTTTCCCATGATTGAGTACAAATTTGTAAGGTTATTCAGGCTCCTTGCATAGTCTGGATGCTCCTTGCCGAAGGCTTTTTCGCAGATGGCTTTGTTTTCTAGGTAGAGGGGTTCGGCCTTTGCGTAGTTGCCCATGGTCCTGTATAAAATCGCAAGGTTATTCAGGCTTCTTGCATATTCGGGATGCTCCTTGCCAAGGGCTTTTTCCCAAATAGCTTTGGCTTCAAGGAAGAATGGTTCAGCTTTTTGGTAGTTGCCCATGTCCGAGTACAAAATTGCCAAGTTATTAAGACTCCCCGCATAGTCTGGATGGTCCTTGCCGATAGCTTTTTCCCGGATGGCTTTGGATTCGAGGTAGAGGGGTTCGGCTTTTTCATAGTTGCTCATTTCCATGTACATAGCAGCCAGGTTGCTCAGGCTTTGGGCATAGTCGCGATGCTCCTTGCCGAGGGCTTTTTCCCGGATGGCTTTGGCTTCAAGGAAGGGGGGTTCGGCTTTTTCATAGTTGCCCATTTCCTTGTAACAAACCGCCATGTTGTTTAAAATCATTGCATAGTCGGGATGCACCTTGCCGACGGTTTTTTCCGAGATAGCTTTGGCTTCAAGGTAGAGGGGTTCGGCTTTTTGGTAGTTGCCTATGTCTTTGTACAAAAGCGCAAGGTTGTTCAGGCTCCAAACATAGTCGGGATGCTCCTTGCCGATAGCTTTTTCCCGGATGGCTTTGGCTTCAAGATACCATATTTCAGCTTCGGGATGGTCTTTTTTTAAATAATTCACTCTGCCCCTATTGAAGGCACAACTGCCATACGCCGCCGACTCACGCCCCAGTTTTTCGAGGGCGATTTTTTCGGCAGCGGCATTCACTTCGAGGGCTTTGTCGAAGTTCCGCTGCCCTGTAAGGGTGCGGGAAACCTTGATGAGGCTGTCCACTTGTTTAATGACCATCGAATCAACCGTCTGCGCTGTAATGGTTGATAAACAAAAGGTCATTAAAAAAAACAATAAATATTTCATGAAATTTTATTTTCAGTTCTTGTAATTCATTTACTTCACTAATACAAATCCAGCCCACTGATACGGATCCAATCCGATGTTACGTAATTCCTTTTGTGCTGCATGAAAGGCATCTGGTATCGTCATTTTATTCTCCAGCCATTTTTTGTAAAATGTGGTCATCAATAAACTTGTTTGTTTGTCAGGAACTTGCCACAAAGACATGATGAGATATTTTGCTCCAGCGATTTTAAATGCACGTTGTAAGCCGTACACTCCTTCGTTCCCTTGGATATCTCCAAGTCCGGTTTCGCAAGCCGAGAGCACTACTAGTTCGGTATTTGATAAATTCATTTGGCTAATTTCATAGGCAGTTAGGATTCCATCTTCTCTTCCTTCTAGTGTTTGTTTTCCTTGCCAAGTTGCATTTCCTCCAGCCATTATAAGTCCTGAACGTAGCATCGGATGATCAGAGATTGTAAAAACATTTTCATTTTGATTCTTGACTTGTGATTCTTGACTATTATTTTTGGTATCTGGGAAAAAATATCCATGCGTTGCGATGTGTAATATTCGAGGAGATGAATTATTATTTGCTCCTAAATTTTTAAAAGATTCTTCTGTTGCAGCGTATCCTTTTTTTAAATTCACTTTTAAACCGGAAGTTTCCATTATCTTCTCAATAGAATTCACTTCGCGTTCTGTTCCTGCCAGATAATTCCAGGAGCCACCTCTTAAAGTGGAATCTACAGACGAAAAGGATAATTCTCCTCTCGACCGAGATGCAATTAAAGGTTCATTATTTTGGACAATACTATCTTGTTCAAATTGAATGCCGCCATACAAAACAGCTTCGTTGTTTACATTTTTTATTTGTGTTGGAATTACTAACTGACGGGTACTGTTTAATTCAATCAAATTATACCTGTCTGCCAAGGTCTCTGTTTCAGAAACAGGAATGGCGTCCAGATTTAACCGATGTAACAAACCACTTGGTGAGAAATATATGGTTTTTATGCCATCTAGATTTTTTTCAATAGGTTTCCAAAGTATTTCATATAATGATTTTTTTGGATTCTCAACTGCAATGGCACCGCGATCTGACAAAGTATACAATCCATTTACATAATCTGCTTTGCGTTCGGATTTGGAATGCAATAAAGAGTCCAGGGATTTTTCTTCGAAGAGCGGGATACATAAGGTTTGTTTGGAATCTGATCGAAGTAATATTGCACCATATTGATTCTCTTTTGATTTTATTAAATCAGGTGTTGGGAATGAAATAAATTCTATACAAATTTCATCTTTTTTTAATGCAGTTTGAATCATTGTCCAGGAAACATTTTCAAATATTTTCCGATAACCAGCAATTCGAATGGAAAGCTCTTTTTCTGTGCGATTTTCCATTTCCTCTAATTCGTTGACATTCTTTCGATTTAAAAATGGTTTTGCATACTCAATGGCTAATCTACGTCTGTATGCTTTTAAACGAAGATTGATTTCTTCTGCTTCAGGAGATATTTTAGTCATACTGTTTAATTGAGAAGCAGACGAAAGTATAAAGCCTTTGTAAAAAAGTGCATTGTCAAAACACAGGTTATTTAGAATTCCTGTCTTCTCTTGATTTAGATGGCGTGTCAACAAAAAATAATTTATACTGTTCATCCTTTTTTCAAAAGTAGAAACATATTTAAGGAGTTCTCGTTCAGACAAAAAAGTAATTCCTTTTGCTAGTTTTTTCTGATCTTGATTAATCAAATCAGCCAATAAAGGTTCTGATTTTGAAAATTGCTTATTTTTTTCGTAAAATTGAGCCAAATTAAATTGGTTCCCTAAGTATTCCAGGCTATTTTTTCCTAATGTTTTCTCCCATATAGAGTTTGTTTCAATGTAAGCCGATTCAACTTTTTTATAAGACCAGCTATCGCTTTTCATTTGCACAAGATTCGCCAAAGTCTCTGCATAATCTGGATGTTCTTTCCCCAGAAGCTTTTCTTTAATGGATAAAGATTCCATAAAAAGAACTTCTGCTTTTACAGTGTCACCAGAATCCCAATAAAATCTACCCAAATTATTCAGACAGGAAGCATATAATGGGTGTTCTTTTCCAAGAAATTTCTCCCAAATATCTCTAGCTTCCGGTAAAAATGCTTCCACCTTTTCGGAATTGGCTATCTCTATATACAAAACAGACAAGTTATTTAGAATTTCTGCATAATTTGGATGAGCTTTACCTAAGGTCTTTTCGATGATTGATTTACATTCAATGAATAATTGTTCGGCTTTTTCAAAATTACCTAATTTCAAATATAAAAGCGCCAAATTTGCTAAACCATTAGCATAATCTATATGCACTTTTCCTAAGGCTTTAGATCTGATGTCAATGGTTTGAATAAAATAAGGCTCAGCATTTTCATATTTTCCTAATAAAAGATATAAGACAGCAAGATTATTTAGCCCTTTAGCATACGAAAGTGGGTCCTTTTCTAGATTTTTTTCCTTAAGTTTAAGCGCTTCTATAAAAAGTGGTTCAGCTTTTTCATAAATTCCCATATCCTGATACAATATTCCAAGATTATTCAGGCTCTGACTATAATCACGATGATTTTTCCCTAGATTAATTTCACGAATATTTTTTGCTTCTAATAGAAAAGGTTCTGCCCGTTCAAATTCTCCTTTCTCTAAATAGAGGATACCCAGGTTATTAACAGCCAATGCATACTCCGTATCGTGCTTGCCTAGAATTTCTTCTAAAATTAATTTTGATTCCAGAGCCCATTTTTCAGCCTCAATATATTCCGCTTTTCTGCTGACAATTCTTGCATGGTTATTGCAACACTTTGCATAAGCAATGGATTTCCTACCTAAGTATTTTAATGAGATTTTCTCTGCTTCACCAATTATTTGAAGGGCATTTTCGTGTTCATTTTTACTCAATAGCTTACGGGAAATTAAAATGAGACTATCCACTTGTTTAATTACTATAGAATCTGTTGATTGTCCAGATAATTCAGCGGATATTAAAAGCATTAAAATCCTATATATATATATCATGTTACTAACTTCAATCCTAAAAGTAAGAAAATATTTCAATTTAATTTATCAGGAAACCTTGAAAATTAATTAGAATAGTATCAGACCAAGCCTATGAGTGATATTAAATTTTTGACTTTTTTAAAGATTTAAGAGAATTTCTTAAAAAGTTTATAATTATTTGCCAAGGGACTATGCTATCTTTTGTTTCTAACTCAAGCAGCATAATTTTGTCCAATATAGGAAGACCTTTGTATAATGTTTGAGTGGAATACTTATTTTGAAAATACAAACCCAATCCTGCATGGTTATCATTATATTTTTGGGTTTAATTATTCAACCAACACAAACCCCGCCCAATTGTAAGGATCCAAACCATTGTCGCGCAATTCTTTTTGAGCAGCATGAAATGCATCCGGAATCGTCATTTTTTTCCCGCCTTTGGCGGGACCTTCGGCTTCTAGCCATTTCTTATAAAAAGTGGTCATCAACAATGAGGTTTGCTTGTCGGGTACTTGCCACAAACTCATGATCAAATATTTTGCTCCTGCAATTTTAAAGGCACGTTGCAATCCATACACGCCTTCATTTCCTTGAATGTCTCCTAATCCGGTTTCGCAAGCCGAGAGCACTACTAGTTCAGTATTTGATAAATTCATTTGGCTAATTTCATAGGCAGTTAATATTCCATCTTCTCTGCCTTCTGGTGGTTGTATTCCTTGCCAGGCTGCATTTCCTCCTGCCATGATTAATCCTGAACGTAACATCGGATGATCAGAGATTGTAAAAACATTTTCTTTTTGACTATTAATTTCTGACTTTTGACTACTTTTTATTAGATCTTCAAAAAAGTATCCATGGGTTGCAATATGTAAAATTCTTGGAGATGGATTATTATTTAAACCAATATTTTTAAATGATTCTTCTGTTGCATTAAATCCTTTTATTAGCGTTGTGTTAATTCCTGACTTTTGAATTATTTTTTCCAAAGCATTCACTTCCCGTTCTGTTCCTGGTAAATATTCCCAGAAATTGATAAATTTTTCAATTGATGCAACTGTTTGATCTGAATTTTTTGTTGCGCTCTTAGCTGCATCTTCTTTGAATTGAATATTTGAGCTGTCTTCTTCAAAGTTAATTCCACCAAATAGAATAGCAGAATTATTTTTAAAATTTATATTTGTTGGCGACAATAGTTGTCTTGTACTACCTAATGCAATTAAATGAAATGAATCTGAGATTGTTGCAGCTTCATTTATTGGAATTGCATCAAGATTAATTCTGTGAAGTAAGCCGGATGAGGAATAAAATATAGTTTTTATGCCGACAAGTTCTTTTTCTAGAGGTTTCCAAATTAGATCTGCAAGATTATTTTTGTGTTGAATTTGTGTTTTTATGCCGCGTTCAGAAATTGAGTATAAAGAATTTACGTATTCTGATCTGCGGCCATTGTTTGTATGCAACAAAGAGTCCAGGGTTTTTTGTTCAAATAATTGAATAAAGATGGGTTCTGGAAGATCCTTTTTTAAAATTAGCGCTGCATAAGTTGTTTTGTTCGTAGGTAATGGATCTACAAGATTAAAATGAATAAATTCAACAGCAGCTTCATTAGGTTTTAAATGATTTAATATGTCCTGGTAAACAATATCTTTTTGTGGTTCATGTAAACCAAGAAGCTTTCTTGCCAGCTCTTTTTCTAAAGTATTTACATTTTCTTCAAGCAATTTTATTTTATCAAAGGATCTTATGGCTATCGGCAACGAAAGTTCTTTTCCAAGATCTTGATGGTATTTTTTAAGTTCGTTATAAATATTTAAATGAATTGTGTCAAGGCTAACTAATCTACTAAGGTTAGCCGTAGCATTTAATAAATAGCCTTTATAAAAAAGGAGGTTATTATAACAAAGGCTATTCAGTTGTTTCGTAAGATTATTAAATGAAAACAATCGATCTAGAGTTCTTGTAAATCCATTTATATATTGGGCTAGTTCATTTTCAGAAAGATGCCGCGACGCTCCAAAAACAAGTTTTTTCTCAATATTAACAGATTCAATAAATTTTTCTACCAGCTCTTTGTTGTTATTGATTAGCCAATAGTGTATAATTAAATTATTTAAACCAAGCAGGTAGTCTGGGTGTTCGTTTCCAAATATATTTTCTAAAACTTCTTTTGCTTTAATAATATAGGGTTCTGCGACTTTAGGTTTATTTTGAACACTATAGAAACTCCCAAGATTATTTAAGCTCCATGCATATTCAGGATGTTCCACTCCTAAAACAGTTTCTCTGATTTTTAATGCTTCTAAATATAATTTTTCAGCTTTATCATAAGTATGTTTGGCCATGTACATATTGGCCATGTTATCTAATGTTGTGGCGTATTCTGGATTTTCAATTCCGATGGTATTCTTGAGTATTTCAATTGATTTTAAAAAAAAACTTTCTGCTTTTTCATATTGTTCCATTTCGGTACATATTACGGCAATATTGATCATGCAGTTAGCAGTGCCAAAGTTATTTTCTCCTACTGTATTAATATTAATTAAAAGTGCTTCCTGATAATATTTTAGTGCTTTTTCTTTTAAGCCCATGGCAGAATATAAATTTCCAAGACAATTTATACTTTCTGCACATTTTGGATTATTTCTACCAAACGAATTCTCGCGAATTGATAATGCTTCAGAATAAAGTAATTCTGCCTGATTGAAGTTGCCAATATCAAAATATACATTGGCTAAATTATTTAATGTTAATGCATAATGAACATGTTTAGTGCCTAAAGATGTTGCATAAATTTGTTGGGCTTCTTGAAATTGTAATATCGCTTTTTCATACGCTCCGGTATATTGAGAAATGCCGGCTAGATTATTTAAAACTCTGGCATAATCGGGATGGAGTTTTCCTAATTTTTTTTCGCGAATAGCTAAAGCTTTTTCATACATAGGTTTGGCTTTGTCGACCTGAGCTAAATCGGCATAGATACCTGCAAGTGAGTTTAAGGTATTAGCAAATTCAAGACTTTGTTGTTCTTGAAATTGAGTTTGAATTTCCAAAGTGGATTGATACCATTTTTCAGCATTTGGGTAATCACCTGCTTCTTCAAAATAATTTCCAAATTTATAGCAAACCAATCCGTATTGGAAAGAATTTGTGCCGAACGAATCTGAGCATATTGTTTTTGCAAGTGAAAGTTTTTTAAATGCAAGATCTAAATTACGAGTTTCAATTAAAGCCTGTGATTCAAGTAATAGACTATCTATTTTCTTCGAAATTTTCGTGGTATCTTTTATTTGAGAGAAACCAAATAGTGGAATTAATATAAGCAGACAAATGGATTTGATTTTTATCATTTTACTTGATTCAATTCCCAAATGTAGTAAACTAATTTGTACAATTTGTAAGCCAGAATAGATAGGCTAAAAATTTGCATAGTACATTGTTTTATTTGAATTTTCGAAGGATACAAATTTAAATTGGAGGCTAATTTGCAGAAAGTGATTGCTCCTATATTTATCAAAATGCGCAATTCTACAATCTAATCAAAAAAAGTGATCGTGATTAGGAATACTGCATTCAGTTATTCAACCAAAACAAATCCTGCCCATTTATAAGGATCTTCATATAGCTTCCTCATTTCTTGTTGTGTCTTTCTAAATGCATCCGGAATACTTAGTTTTTTGTTTAACCAATTTTTATAAAAGCGTATCATATATTCCTTAGTTTCTTCATCGGGTACTTGCCAAAGACTCATTATTAAATATTTTGCTCCTGCTATTTTAAATGCGCGTTGTAAGCCGTATACTCCTTCATTGCTATGAATATCACCAAGTCCTGTTTCACAAGCTGAGAGTACGACGAGTTCAGTATTCGATAAATTCATCTGGGAGATTTCATATGCAGTTAGGATGCCATCTTCTTTGCCTTCAAGCGTTTGTATTCCTTGCCAAGTAGTATTACCTCCTGCCAGTATTAAACCAGAACGAAGCATAGGTTGATCAGAAATTTTGAAGACAGGTTCATTTGTTTGTAATTCCACTTTTGATCTTGGTATAACCGATTTCTCGCCTGCCTGCTGTGTACTGTCTGGCAGGGTTCCCTCACTTGCCGCTCTCTCGTGCGACATTCTGCCTTCTTCAGAAATCGTTCGGTCAGGATCAGGAAAGAAAAATCCATGCGTAGCAATGTGCAATATTCTGGGAGATGATTCTATTTTTCCTAGGAGTTTAAATACTTCTTCAGTTGCATACTTATCCAATAGTTCTGTGGTATGGAATTTTGATTTTTTTAATAATTTGGAAATGCCTTTTATTTCTTTTTCTGTTCCTGGAAGATATTCCCAATTACTTCCTCTATCTTTTATTGTTTTGGCTAAATATGTATATGAAGGCACTTCTTTTTTGGATTCAAATTCATTATCGTTAACAGTATCTAAGTTGAATAGACTAATATCTGTGTTAAAATTAATACCTCCAAATAATATGGCTTTATTGCTTGAGCTCATTTTAGTTTTAATAGAAATTTCTAATGACCTGGTGCTGCCCAGTCGAACTAATTTATATTTTTCTGCAAGATTCGCAAAATTGTTTATAGTATTTTTAGCTATCGGAATTGCATCAAAGTTGATTCGGTGGAGTAGACCAGAAGGTGAATAATAAATTGTGTTTATTCCTTTTAAAAGACTATCAATAGGTTTCCAGATTAGATCATATAATCCTTGCATTGTTTCATTTTTACGTTGAACTATGCCTCGACTTGTATAAACTTGAGATATTAACTCCGGTACTTTATTTTTAGAAAGTAAATGGGTAAGTTGTTTTTCATCAAATAACTGAATGAAAAGTGGCTGAGGACATCCGTTATAAAGTATGAGTGCGGCATAAATACAGCTATCGCTTTTCTTTTGATCAGAGAACTGATAATGAACAAATTCAATAGCTGCTTCATTTTTGGTTAATACATTTTGCACCTCTTGCCATTTAATTTGCTTAGTGAATTCTGAATAATCACCAATTGAATTGGCGAGTTCTTTTTCAATTATTGCGGTTTTTTCTTCAAGTTCGGCAACTCCTTTTCTTTTAGCGATAGGTTTACTGTAAATAGCAGCCAATTGACGTCGGTAGCTTTTAAGTTTATAGAACTTCTCTGTCGCAGCAAGTGTAGAAGTCTCAAGTGTATTTAGCTTTGCAGAAATATTGAGTAGATAACCTTTGTGAAAAAGTGCATGATCATAGGCTATAGTAGATAAATTACCCAAACTAATATTTTTCGAATTTCGGGCCAATAGAAATGCGCCTAATTTGACTCCATTTTTTTGGAATATTGAAGAGTATTTGGAAAGTTCTCTTTCAGAAAGAAAGGATGGGGCTATGGTCAACCTATTCTGTTCTTGTGTGTAAAATTCTAGGAGTAAAGGTTCGGACTCTGAAAATCTTTTTTGTGTTTCAAATAAGGTGGCAAGATTGTTTAGACTTAATGAATATTCTGGATGTTCCTTACCAAGTATTTTTTCCCTAATTTTTTTTGACTCTTGGTAGTAGATTTCTGCTTTTTCGATCTCCCCTATTTTTTTGTATAAAATAGCCAAATTATCTAAACTAGTTGCGTAGGTAGGATGCTCTTTGCCAAGTGTTTTTTCAAATAATTTATTAGATTCGATGTAAAGCAATTCAGCTTTTTTATCGCTACCCATTTTTTCATATAAAGCGGCAAGATTATTTAGGCTCATCGCATAATCGGGATGCTCTTTACCGACTATTTTTTCCCAAATTGCTTTCGATTCTAAATAAAGTAATTCCGCTTTTTCAAAATTACCTGTTATTTTATATAGAGCCCCAAGATTGTTCAGACTTGATGCATAATCCGGATGTTCTTTTCCAAGTTTTTTTTCCTGAATCGCTTTGGATTCTAGATAGTTTATCTCGGATTTCTCATAGTTGCCAATTTCTTTGTATAATAATGCAAGATTATTCAATACTAATGCATAATACGGATGCTCTTTTCCAAGTGTCTTTTCCAGTATAGCTTTAGATTCGAAAAGCAGGGATTCTTCTTTTTCATATTTACCCATGAAGTAATATAAATCTGCTAAATTGTTGAGGCTTGATGCATAATCGGAATGTTCCTTACCGAATACTTTCTCTCGGATAGCAATAGATTTAAGATACAATGTTTCTGCTCTTTCGAAATTCCCTGTTTCTTTGTATAATATTGCTAGATTATTAAGACTTGATGCGTAATCAGGGTGATTTTTACCAAGTACTTTTTCACGAATAGTTGCAGCTTCTGAGTAAAGTATTTCTGCTCTTTCGAAGTCGCCCTTTTTCTTAGACAAACTTGCCAAATTATTCAAAGTAGTAGCATATTTGTTGTGCTCCTTACCAAATACTTTTTCATATATGATTTTGGATTCGGTATACCATTTTTCAGCTTCAGGAAATTCCCTTTTAGAATCATTAATCCTACCCCTGTTAAAACAGCAAGTCCCATAGGATGCTGACTCATGTCCGAATTTTTCCAAAGCAATACGCTCGGCAATTGCATTGACTTCAAAGGCTTTTTCGAATTCTTTTTTTGAAGTTAAATCACGCGCTATTGTAATAAGACTATCTACACGATTTATTATTATTGAATCAACTATTTGTGCAGTTATGTTTTGCAGAATTAAAGTAAAAGAAAAAAAAAGCCAATATTTCATAATGCTTTTAAATTTTGTAATAGTAATATGTTTAAAATCGAAAACATTATTCCACCAACACAAAACCTGCCCATTTATAAGGATCCTCAAATCGCTTTCTCATTTCTTGTTGTGTCTTCCTGAAAGCATTTGGAATGCTATGTTTTTTAATTAACCAATTTTTATAGAAGCTAATCATAAATTCTTTAGTTTCTTCATCTGGTACTTGCCAAAGACTCATCATAAGATATTTTGCTCCTGCTATTTTAAATGCGCGTTGCAAGCCAAATACTCCTTCGTTGCCTTGTATGTCGCCAAGTCCAGTTTCACAAGCTGAGAGTACTACGAGCTCTGTATTGGATAAATTCATTTGTGAAATTTCATATGCGGTTAATATACCATCTTCTCTTCCTCCTTTTGATGGTTGGCCTTCCCATGCTGCATTTCCACCTGCCAGAATTAATCCGGATCGCAACATTGGATGATCAGACAATTTAAATGCATTTCCATTTAGATCATTACTTGCAGTTTGTTTATTAGTTGTTTTGGGATCAGGATAAAAATATCCATGGGTTGCTAAATGCAAAACACGAGGAGATTGTTTCGTTTTTCCAATTTCTTTAAATGATTCTTCGGTTGCTTTAGTATCTGAAAATGTAATTGTTTTATAGTTGATGTCTTTTAAAACTGCTGCAATTTCAAATATTTCTTTTTTGGTACCAGGAAGATAATTCCATTTATCAGTTTGTTTAGAAGCACTCCGATCAACTAGTGAAAAAGTGATTTCATCTTGATTCTCTAAGGATACTTGATGATTGAAAGTATCTTGCTGAACTATTTCTTTATCGGTTTCGAAATCAATGCCCCCATACAATATGGTTTCATTAGTTATATTTATTATAATACTATCGGATATTACTAAGGACCGCGTGCTGCGCAATCTTTTTAAATTAAATTTATCAGACAGATTCATATTATTTGAAAGCGGTATTGCCCCAAAATTGATGCGATGTAACAAGCCAGAAGGGCAATAATATACAGTTGTTGTATTTTGAAGTATGCTATCAAGTGGCTTCCATATAATGTCATACAATCCTGCCAGTGATACGGATTTAGCAGGACTTATTCCTCGACTATATAGCTGTGCTAACAGCTCACTGTTCGCTTGTTCTTTATTTGAACTAATGATATTATATAATTTTGATTCTTCAAAGAGCGGGATAATGTAGGGTTGCGTTTCGCCATACTTTACAAGGAGTGCTGCATACTTTGTTTTGGTTTCATTGTTTTGTGAAATTTCATTAAAATGAACAAATTCAATTGCAGCAGTTCCAGGTAATAAGGTATTTCGCACATCTTCCCAGGATGGAACAGCACGTGCATTTTTAAATTGAGGTGACAATTGTGTAAGTTGCTTTTCATAAACTTCCACTTCTGCTTCTATTTCTGCAATATACTTTCGTTCAGAAATGGGTTTTGCAAATTCTATGGAAAGTTTTCGTTGGCTACTTTTCCAGTTTTTAAAAGTTACTTGCAATAATGTATCAATTCCAGAGACAGAGCGTGCAAGACGTTGCGTATTTTCTAACAAATAACCATTGTAAAAAAGTGCATTATTAAACGCCATTTTACTTAATTCAGGACTTTTGTAGCTTTGGCTAAAGGATTGAATTTGACCGATCGATCTTTCAAACGTTTGAAGATAAGCGAGCATTTGATTTTCTGAAGAATACGTGGCTGCTTTCTCGATCAGTTTTCTGACAAGTTCATTCATTTCAAAAACGATTGCGGCGCATTGATTGGTTCTATTAGTACCTTGATATATTGCATTAAGATGACCTAATGTATTAATATAATTTTCATTTTCTTTGCCAAAGGCATTACTCCAAATTTCTTTGGCTTCCATCGTTAATTTTTCTGCTTGGTCGTAATTTCCCATTTCCAAATACATTGTTGCAAGATTATAAATCACTGCAGCATAGAATTCATGCATAGTGCCATAAGCTTTAGAGCGTATTGAAATGGCTTCAAAGTATAATGGTTCAGCTTTTTTGTATTCTTTTAATCTAAAATAATGATTAGCTAGATTTTGAATTGCAATAGAATATTGTGTATGTTCTTTACCTAATGATTTTTCCCATATTGATTTTGCTTCAAGAAGCAAAATTTCTACCTTATCATATTGTAAAGTAAGTGTATATAAGTTGGCCAGATTAATAAGAGACTCTGCATAATCATTATGTTCCCTTCCCATTAATTTTTCGCGTATATCTTTGGCCTCTATACATAAAGTCTCACCTTTTCTGTAATCTCCCTTTTTCATATATAATGTAGCAAGATTATTGATAGCAGAGGCGTACTCAACATGATCTTTTCCAAATGCATTTAACCTGCTTTTAATCACTTCATTGTATATAGGTTCAGCTTTAGCATAATCGCCTTTCGTATTATATAGGAATCCAAGACAATCCAGAGATAGTGCATAATCAGGATGTGCTTTTCCAACTGTCTTCTCCCAAATTTCTTGAGCTTCAAAAAACAGCGGTTCAGCTTTTTCATAATCTCCTAAATATACATAACCAAGTCCTATATTATTTATAATATGAGCATAACCAGGATCCAATTTATTTTTAGCCCCTTTCCATATTTCCTTTGCTTCAAGAAACATTTTAATAGATTTTGGATTATCTCCTTGCAATCTATATAACAGTGCTAGATTATTTAGAGAGCCGGAATATTCTTTACTATTTATGCCCAGTACTTCACCTCTAATTTCTTTTGCTTCTACATAATATTTTTCAGCCAATGCATAATTGTCTTTGAGATAATAAATAATCCCAATATTGTTGATTGTATTTGCATAAGAAGCATTTAAACGACCTAAATAATTCTTTTGAATTTCTTCTGCCTGGAAATAAAGTTGGATTGCTTCATCTAGTTTTCCCATTACATAAAAAATGTATGCTTTATTAAACACACTTTTTGCAAAATATGCATGATCGGGTCCTAAAGTAGTTTTTGAAACAAGTATTGCGGAATCCAGTAATTGAATTGCTAGGTCAAATTGTTGTTGGTTAGTCAAAACACGACTTTGTTTAATTAAACTGTCTACTTCTGATCTAACTTGTATTGTATCAACAGATTGCGCCCAGGCATTTGTTGTTATAACCAGCATTAATATGTTTATGAATATTTTCATTCTATTCCTATTTGGGATTAACTTTAAATTAGGTGCAAATTAATTAGAATTCTTATTTTTTACTAACATTTAGAAGTCCTATGAATTTGCAATAGGCAATATAGTGCATTCCTAATGTTGAATGTACATTTGTAGTTAAAGTAGGGAAATTTATTTGTTATGTAATGTTAATGCAAAATAACAGCATTTTGTTTATAAGTGACTTAGTATTGAAGAAGTATATGTTTACCTAATATGATTGGCCAATTTGTAAAACGAGTAAACCTAATTTTTAATATTACATTTTTTTTCTACGAGTATGTTTAATTCAAAATTTGATCTTTGAGCAAAAAGAATGAAATAGGAGGTACAAAAAATATATTTTATAAATATTTTAAAATTTGAGGACTCAAAATGAATTCCTGATATTATTTTATTATAAATTAATGCTAAACATTAATTTCTCATTCCACCAGCACAAAACCTGCCCAATAATAAGGTTCCAACCCTCCATCACGCAACTGCTTTTGAGCAGCATGAAATGCATTGGGTATCGTCATTTTTTCTACCAACCACTTTTTGTAAAAAGTGATCATCAATAATGATGTTTGTTTGTCGGGAACCTGCCACAAGCTCATGATCAAATATTTTACACCGGCGATTTTGAATGCGCGTTGCAAACCATAAACGCCCTCGTTACCTTGTATATCTCCAAGGCCAGTTTCACATGCAGAAAGCACTACTAATTCTGTATTCGACAAATTCATCTGTGATATTTCATACGCAGTCAGAATTCCATCTTCTCTGCCTTCTGGTGGTTGGATTCCTTGCCAAGCTGAATTTCCACCTGCCATGATAAGTCCAGATCTAAGCATTGGATGTTCACTTATTTTAAAAACATTTTCTCTTTCTCCACCAAGTTCTAATTTTTTACTATTATTTTTCACGTCTGGGAAAAAGTAACCATGGGTAGCAATATGCAAGATCTTAGGTGATAGACTATTATTTACACCAATATTTTTAAAAGACTCTTCAGTTGCTTCGTAAGATTTTTTCAGGGAGACTGCAAGCCCAACTGTTTGCATAATCTTCTCAATCGAATTCACTTCATGCTCTGTGCCAAGCAGATAATTCCACCTACCGCCTCTTAGTGTAGAATCCACTGAATGAAAGGATAATTCTCCTATGGTTCTGGATGCAATTAAAGGTTCATTATTTAGCAATGTACTATCTTGTTCAAATTGAATTCCTCCATATAAAATGGCATCGTTGTTTTCATTTTTTATTTGTGTGGGAATCACCATTTGACGGGTACTATTTAATTCGATCAATTGATATTTATCGGCCAGAGTTTCCGTTTCTGAGATAGCTATTGCATCCAAATTGATACGATGCAACAATCCACTTGGTGAAAAATAAATGGTTTTGATTCCTGTTAACTCTTTCTCAAGTGGTTTCCAAAGAATTTCATATAGAGATTTTTTAGGCACTGCATCTACAACTATACCGCGGTCAGCAAGTGTGTATAATGAATTTACATAATCTGCTTTGCGTTCAGATTTGGAATGTAAAAATGAGTCCAAAGATTTTTCTTCGAAAAGTGGTATAAACTTTGGTTGCTTGTCGCCAGATTTAACCAGTAAAGCCGCATAAAGGATACTGTCTGTTGTTTTAGGAAACTTTACTTTGAAGGAAATAAGTTCCATTGCAGCTTCTGTTTGTTTCAAAGTAGCTTGCACATCCCTCCATTTTATTTGTCGAATGGCATCAGCATAACCTGCTACAGATCGGGTAAGTTCCTTTTCAGCAAGATTGGCTTTTTCTTCCAGTTCGGCAATATCATTTCTTTCGGCGATGGGCTTTGCATATTCAGCAGCGAGTTGCCGTCGGTATCCTTTAAGCCGAATATTAATTTCCTTTGATTCAGTTGAGGCTGTAGCTAGTGCATTTTGTCTAGAAGCAGCAGTAAGGAGAAATCCTTTGTAAAAAAGAACATGGTCATAAACCAAAGTGGATAGGTTGCCGATCTGTGATTCTCCAGCCTGACGTGCTAGCAGGTATGCACTTAATTCGGAACTACTACTTTGAAATTTTATTATGTATTTAGCGAGTTCTTTTTCGGAAAGAAATGACATGGAATTTACCAGTCTGGTTTGTGATAGAATAAACGCTTCTTCAAGTAAAGGATCCGAGTCTAAATATCGGTTTTGTCTTTCATACAAACGTACAAGGTTGTTCAGGCTTGAAGTATAATCGGGATGCTCTTTTCCCAGCACTTTTTCCCGGAGGGCTTTGGCTTCGAGATGGAGAGGCTCAACTTTTTCGAAGCGGCCCATTAGATAGTATAGGTTTCCCAGATTGTTCGGACTAGATGCATAATCGGGATGCTCCTTACCCAGCACTTTTTCCATGATGACTTTGGATTCGAGGTAGAGGGGCTCTGCTTTTTCGTAGTTACCCATATCATCATAGAAAACTGCCAGGTTGTTCAGGCTATTGGCATAATCGGGATGCTCCTTGCCCAATACTTTTTCCCAAATGGCGTTGGATTCAAGGTAGAGGGGCTCAGCTTTTTCATAGTTGCCCATGTCATGATAAAGGATTGCCAGGTTGTTCAGGCTATTGGCATAATCGGGATGCTCCTTGCCCAGCACTTTTTCTCTGATGGCGTTGGATTCGAGGTAGAGGGGCTCAGCTTTTTCATAGTTGCCCATTTCATAAAAAAGGATTGCCAGGTTGGATAGACTTTTAGCATATTCGGGATGCTCCTTACCCAGTACTTTTTCCCGGATGGCTTTGGATTCGATGAAGAGAGGCTCAGCTTTTTCATAGTTACCCACTGCATAATATAGGTTTGCAAGGTTGCCCATGCTTGAGGCATAATCAGGATGTTCCTTACCTAACACTTTTCCTCGGATAGCCATAGCTTCAAGGTAAAGGGCTTCAGCTTTTTCGTAGTTGCCTATCGTCTTGTAATAGAGTCCAAGGCTGTGCAGGCAACTGGCATATTTAGGATGTTCCTTCCCGTGCACTTTTTCCCGGATAGCTTTGGATTTAAGAAACCATTTTTCGGCTTCGGAGTAATCAGGTTTGTAAAAATATGCCCAACCTCGATTAAAGGCACAATTGCCATAACCGGCTGAATTCACACCAAGTTTTTCGATCGCAAGTCTTTCAGCAGTGGCATTGACTTCGAGGGCTTTGTCGAAGTCCCGTTTCTCTATGAAGGCGCGGGAGATCTTGATGAGACTATCCACCTGTTTGATAGCTATAGAGTCAACTTTTTGAGCAGAAAGAAAATTGAGAAAGAAAAAACACGAACACCAAAAACTGTATTTCATTATACATTTGTTTTGAATTAAATAAATTGTCATAACGTTATGGATCTACTCCACCAACACAAATCCTGCCCATTTATAAGGATCTGCATATTGCTTTCTCATTTCTTGTTGTGTTTTTCTAAATGCATCCGGAATTTCTAATTTTTGTTCTAGCCAATTTTGATAAAAGCGAATCATAAATTCCTTAGTTTCTTCATCGGGTACTTGCCAAAGACTCATCATTAGATATTTGGCACCAGCTATTTTAAATGCTCTTTGTAAACCGTATACACCTTCATTGCCTTGAATATCGCCAAGACCTGTTTCGCATGCAGACAAAACTACAAGTTCAGTATTGGATAAATTCAATTGTGAAATTTCATAAGCAGTTAGAATGCCATCTTCAATTCCTTCTCTGTAAGGTTTTCCATTTGTCCAAGCGTAATTTCCTCCTGTAAGTATTAATCCTGAACGAATCATCGGATGATCTGATATTTTAAAAGCATTTTCTGTTTGACTATTGACTTCTAATTTTTGACTATTGACTTTTGATTTTTGACTATTGACTTTTGATTGGTGACTATTGACTATTGAATTTTGACTATTGATTTTTGATTGGTGACTATTGACTTCTAATTTTTGACTATTGACTTTTGATTGGTGACTATTGACTTCTAATTTTTGACTATTGACTTTTGATTTTTGACTATTGACATCTGATTTTTGACTATTGATTTCTGATTGGTGACTATTATTTTTGGGATCCTCAAAAAAGAAACCATGGGTAGAAATGTGCAATACTCTGGGAGAAGATTCTTTTTTACCTATATTTTTAAATATTTCTTCTGTTGCATAGGTATCAGAATAAACGATTGTATTAAAATTTGATTTTTTAAATATGATAGACAATGTTTGTATTTCCTTTGCTGTTCCGGGAAGATACATCCAAGCGTTTCCACGATTCCCTAAGCTTCTATCTATAGAAGCAAAGGAAAGTTCGTCGTCTAGCGATGTCAAGATATCTTTGGAAAAAGAATCAAGAACATACATTGTTGTATCTATATTGTAATTTATTCCACCATACAAAATCGCTGTATTGTTTGCTTCAATTTTTGGATTATCAGGAACAACTATTGATCTTGTACTTCCAAGTCGAACTAATTTGTAGTTGTCAGCAAGATGCGTTGAATTGTTAATTGGAATAGCATCAAAATTGATTCGATGTAATAATCCGGAAGGAGAATAATAAATTGTATTTATATTTTTAAGAATGCTATCAAGTGGTTTCCAAATTACATCATAGATGCCTTGTAGGGATTCTTCTTTAATTGGGCTAACGCCACGGTTTGCATAAACTTCTGAAATGTTTTGTCCTTTTTGGTTTTGGCGAAACAATTCAAGAAGTTTATGTTCCTCAAAAAGTGAAATAAAAATAGGATATGTAAATCCCTGTTTAAATACTATCGCGGCATAGTAGCTACTATCCGATTTTTGTTTTTCGGAATCTTGATAATGAAAAAATTCCACAACAGTCTCATTCGGTTTTAAATTTGTATTTATTTCTTGCCAGTTTACTTGACGGATTTCATTATTGTAACCAGCAACCTTGCGAGTAAGCTCCTTTTCTAGATCCTGTACTTTTGCTAATAATTCATCAATCCCTTTACGATCTGCAAGTGGTTTAGAATATAAGTTGGAAAGACGTCTATGGTAAGCTTTAAGTACGTTGCAGAGTTCTTTAGTTTCAGAATTTGCAGATGCTATTTTATTTAGTCGGTTTGCTGCTTCAAGTAAAAAGCCTTTATAAAAAATTGCTTGATTCGCAAGCATAGAATTATATTCACCGGAATGATGTTTAGTTGCAAGAGAAAAAAAGACATTCATTTGCAGCACAAACTTTGACAAATATTTTTTCATTTCAGATTCAGGTAAATGGTGCTGAGCTCTTTGCAAAAATGATTGATTCAAATTAGCTAACTCTGTTAAATATAATTGGGCTCTTTTGAATTGACTCTTATTTATGCAAAGATTTGCAAGACTTTCAAGCGTTGAAGCGTAAAGTGGATGATCTTTTCCCAATACTTTTTCCCGGATCTCCATGGATTGTAATAAATATTCTTCGGATTTATCGTATAAACTCATTTTGCGATACAAAACTCCAAGATTATTATAACTTGATGCGACAAGTGGATGTTCTTTACCTAAAAGTTTTACTCTTTTTTCTATAGCTTCTAAATAATATTTCTCTGCAAGTTCAAATTGTTTTTTATCCCCATAAAAGTTACCTAAGACGTTGAGTGAATTCGCATAGTCAGGATGCTCAGTGCCTAATGCTTTTATTCTAATTGAAAAGGTCTCCATGAAACAAATTTCGGCGCTGTCGAGTTGACCGAATTTCCAATATAGAATTCCA
This sequence comes from Saprospiraceae bacterium, assembly GCA_016717265.1. Lineage (NCBI taxonomy): Bacteria > Pseudomonadati > Bacteroidota > Saprospiria > Saprospirales > Saprospiraceae > Saprospiraceae bacterium. Next base: position 4,025,416 of record JADKFX010000001.1, on the reverse strand, counting down.
AGATTATTAAGACTATTTGCATAATCAGGATGTTCACTTCCTAAAGAATTTTTTAATATGGCAATGGCATTTTTTAAATTCTTTTCTGCTTGTTCCCGTAAGCCCATTTCACCATAAAGTACACCTAGACTGTTCAAACTTTTCGCATAATCCGTATGGTTTTTACCCAATACTCTACCGCGTATCGTTGCTGCTTCCAAATGGTATATTTCAGATTGATCAAATTGGCCCATTCCGCTAAATAATATTGCAAGATTGTATAGACTGTATGCATATGATGGGTGATCTGGCCCTAAAACTCTCTTCCGAATACTTAAGGCCTCTTGATAATAACCAATAGATTTTTCATATTGACCCATATCGTAATATAAAACACCTAAGTTATTCAAACATTTTGCATACTCAGAGTGCTCCTTGCCCAGATATTTTTCACGCAATCTGGTAGCCTTCCAAATATTTTTTTCTGACTGTTCGTATTGACCTGATTTCCAATATAAAATTCCCAAATTGAGGTAGCCAAGAGCAAAATCCGGATGTCCTTCATTTAATATCATTTCTCTTATTGCTACACTTTTCAACATTAACTTTTCAGCTTCGGAAAATAAACTTTGGTTTAAATAAATGGTACTTTTTTTATAACAAGCATCCGCAAACTCAGCAGAAATTTCTCCAAAATTCTGTTTTGCAAGATCTGACAGAAGGTCTGCCTGCGCGATCGATTTGTTCCATTCACGGGCTTTGGAGGCTATATCTATTGAAGTATACAGGCTGTCTATTTTCATTCGTATGATCGAGGTGTCATTCACTTGCCCAAATATGATTAGAGGAAGTATGCAATAAGAAAAAATAAACAAATATTTCATAAATTTTCTTTCAATTCGATAGAATATTCAATTTTTAATTTAATTTTTAGTTGCTATTTATCAACAAAGAAAACAAATTATTATTCAAATGTCTTGAAAAGTAAGTCGTTTTATTTATTTTTTATCTGTGATCTAAAATCAACTTATTTGAATTCGCCAAAATTTAAATATAGTTAATAATTAAATATTCATTTTTATACTGACAATCTATAATTAAAGTTAATTTAGACCCGAATTTTGAATTATTGCATTGATTAGTCCATAGGTCAGGATATGATAAGCTATAAATTCTATAATTTGATTATGAAATGAATATTTGCTTCATTTAATAAGTTGCATCTAAAATGCAATATCGGGGTATAATTTTGATTCTATTCAGTTCAATCAAAAAACCTAAATGCAAGTTGAGATATAGTAGGAGAAGAATAGTCAATCAGAAACTAAACAATTGAGTTGGAAAGGGAACGGGAATATAGAACGGGAATATAGAGCGGGAATATAGAGCGAGAATGAGAACGAGAACTGGAATGAGAACGGGAATATAGAGCGAGAATGAGAATGAGAACTGGAATGTAGAGCGAAAATGAGAACCGGAATATAGAGCGGGAATGAGAACGAGAACGAGGATATAGAGCGGGAATATAGAGCGAGAATATAGAGCGGGAATATGGAGCGGGAATATAGAGCGAGAATGAGAACGAGAGCGGGAATGTAGAGCGAGAATATAGAGCGAGAATGAGAACGAGAACGGGAATATAGAGCGAGAATGAAAACGGGAATATAGAACGAAAATATAGAGCGAGAATGAGAATGAAAAATGTTTATTCCATCAATACAAACCCCGCCCACTGATATGGATCCAATCCAATTTCTCGCAGTTCTTTTTGTGCTGCATGAAATGCATCCGGAATAGTCATTTTTTTCCCGCCGTTGTCGGGACTTTCGGCATTCAACCATTTCTTATAAAAAGTAGTCATCAATAAGGAAGTTTGTTTATCCGGAACCTGCCAAAGCGACATGATGAGATATTTTGCTCCGGCAATTTTAAAGGCGCGCTGCAATCCATACACTCCTTCATTTCCTTGAATGTCTCCTAATCCGGTTTCGCAAGCCGAGAGCACTACTAGTTCAGTATTGGATAAATTCATTTGGCTAATTTCATAGGCAGTTAATATTCCATCTTCTCTTCCTTCTATTGTTTGTTTACCTTGCCAAGTTGCATTTCCTCCTGCCATGATTAATCCTGAACGTAGCATCGGATGATCAGACATTTTAAAAACATTTTCATTTTGACTATTAATTTCTGACTTTTGACTACTTTTTATTAGATCTTCAAAAAAGTATCCATGTGTTGCTATGTGTAATATTCGCGGTGAAGATGTATTATTTGCTCCTAAGTTTTTAAATGATTCCTCTGTAGCACCATTTCCCGTTTTCAAAGTTATTTTTACTTTTGATTTTTTCAAAATACTTTCAATTGAATTTATTTCTCGTGCAGTTCCAGGTAAATAACTCCAACTTCCCCCTCGCAGGCTTGAGTCGACACTAGAAAAAGATAATTCTCCTCTTGATCGGGATGCAATTACAGGTTCATTTTTATGAAATGTGGTGTCTGCTTCAAATTGTATTCCCCCGTATAATACGGCATCGTTATTCACTATTTCGACTTGATCCGGGATAACCAATTGACGGGTGCTATTCAATTCAATGAGTCTATATTTATCGGCTAATGTTTCGGATTCCGAAACAGGTATTGCATCCAAATTAATTCTGTGCAGTAATCCACTTGGAGAAAAATAAATCGTTTTGATTCCTTCCATATATTTTTCTATTGGCTCCCAGATCATTTCATATAAAGTTCTTTTTGGAGTTTCTAATGCAACAGCACCTCGGCCTGCAATTGAATATAGATTGTTTACATAATCAGTTTTCCGCTCTGCATTTAATTGTAATAAAGAATCTAATGATTTTTCCTCGAAAAGGGAAATAAATATAGGTTGGCTTTCATCAGGTTTAAGTAATAATGCAGCATACATTAGGCTGTCTGTAAATCTTGGAAAATTCACTTTAAAAGAAACAAACTCTATAGCTGCTTCTTCCTTTTTTAGAGTGGACATGACCTCTTCCCATTTTACTTGTCGCTTCGCTTCTGCGTAACCTGCCATGGTGCGAGCAAGTTCTTTTTCAGCGGAATTGGTCTTTTCTTCCAGTTCGGCTACATTCTTTCGATCTGCAATAGGTTTGGCATATTCGACTGCCAGGCGGCGACGGTAGCTTTTTGAGCGAAGGTTGATTTCTTGTGTTTCCGGGGTTGACGCTAACAGTGTATTTATCTGAGTGGTGGCAGTAAGCAGGAAGCCCTTGTAAAAAAGGGCATTGCTATATTGGAGGGCTGGCAGGATTCCTGCTTGGTCAAATTCTGCTCCTATTGTTCCCGGAGTAAGACGAGCGAGGATATAGGATCCCAAAGCGTCTGCTTGTTTTTGAAAAGTAGCCGTGTAGATTGCGAGTTCTTGTTCGGAAAGAAAAGAAATGGCTTTCGACAGCCTTGCTTGGTTCAGGGAGTACACTTCTGCAAGTAAAGGTGCAGATAGAGAAAATCGACTTAGTCTTTCATACAAATCCGCGAGGTTTCCCAAGTTACTCGAATTATTGGGATTCTCCTTTCCCAGCACTTTTTCAAAGATGGGTTTGGCTTCGAGGCAGAGCCGCTCGGCTTTTTCGTAGTTGCCCAAATTTTTGTAAAGGATCGCGAGGCTGGTTAGGCTTATCGCATAAACAGGGTGCTCCTTTCCCAGCACTTTTTCGTAAATACTTTTGGCTTCAAGGTATAGCGGTTCGGCTTTTTCATAATTGCCTATATTACCGACAAAATCTGCGAAGTTCTCCAGGAACACGGCGTAATCAAGACTCTCCTTTCCCACCACTTTTTCAAAAATGGGTTTGGCTTTCAGGTAAAGCGGTTCGGATTTCTCGTATTTGCCTATCCTACTGTACAGAATTGCCAGGTTGTTCAGGCTTCGAGCATAGTCTGGAAGCTCCTTTCCCGACACTTTTTCGCGGATGGTTTTGGCTTCGATGTATAGTGGTTCGGCTTTTTCGTAGTTGCCCAGATCCAAATATAGGTTTGCCAGGTTGTTCAGGCTATTAGCATAGTCGAGATTTTCCTTTCCCGACACTTTTTCGCGGATGGCTTTGGCTTCGATGTATAGCGGTTCGGCTTTTTCGTAGTTGCCCATGTCTTTGTAAAGGGTTGCGAGGCTGTTCAGGCTAGAGGTATAATCCGGATGCTCCTTTCCCAGCACTTTTTCCCGGATAGCTTTGGATTCAAGGTATAGCGGTTCGGCTTTTTCGTAGTTGCCCATGTCTTTGTAAAGGATTGCGAGGTTGTACAGGCTAGAGGCATAATCGCGATGCTCCTTTCCCAGCACTTTTTCCCTGATGGCTTTGGATTCGAGGCAGAGCGGTTCGGCTTTTTCGTAGTTGCCCATGTCTTTGTAAAGGTTTGCGAGGCTGTTCAGGCTAGAGGCATAATCCGGATGCTCTTTTCCCAGCACTTTTTCCCGGATGGTTTTGGCTTCAAGGCAGAGTGGCTCGGCTTTTTCGTAGTTGCCCATGTATTTGTAAAGGGTTGCGTGGTTGTTCAGGCTAGACGCATAATCCGGATGCTCCTTTCCCAACACTTTTTCCCGGATAGCTGTGGATTCAAGGTATAGCGGTTCGGCTTTTTCGTAGTTGCCCATGTCTTTGTAAAGGATTGCGAGGCTGTTCAGGCTAGAGGCATAATCCGGATGCTCCTTTCCCAGCACTTTTTCCTGGATGGCTTTGGCTTCGATGTATAGCGGTTCGGCTTTTTCGTAGTTGCCCATGTCTTTGTAAAGGATTGCGAGGCTGTTCAGGCTAGAGGCATAATCCGGATGCTCCTTTCCCAGCACTTTTTCCCGGATGGCTTTGGATTCAAGGTATAGCGGTTCGGCTTTTTCGTAGTTGCCCATGTCTTTGTAAAGGATTGCGAGGCTGGTCAGGTTTAAGGCATAATCCGGATGCTCCTTTCCAAGCACTTTTTCCCGGATGGCTTTGGATTCAAGGTACCATTTTTCGGCCTCGGGGTAATCACCTTTATTCCTACTCACTCTACCTCGGTTGAAACAACAACTGCCATATGCTGCGGACTCTTTCCCAAACTTTTCCAATGCAAGCTTTTCAGCGATAGCATTCAATTCTAATGCTTTTTGAAAATCTTTCTTACCTGTCAGCTCACGGGAAACTTTAATGAGGCTGTCAACCCGTTTGATAGTATCTGAATCGACCGTTTGTGCGGAAACACCAGTTAGAGTTGATACCAGTAAAAATAGAATTGCGTATTTCATCAAATGAGGTTTTATGCCATTAAAAATAAACATTTTTTTATAAAAACTACCACGCTAAAATAAACATGGCCTGAATCCAGCATGGGTTTGGATTTGAGTGTTTGTACAATAATGACATTGTGTATTGAACATTGCATATTGAGCATTGGAAAATTGATTTGATTCAATTTTTTCCACTACGATGTCTTTGGAAAATATTGACTATTTCTTCAATATTCAACAAACAATTTTCAATGTTCAAGTTTATTCCACCGACACAAATGCTGACGAAGCCATTAGGCTTGTCAGCATGCAGACCGCAAGGAAAAGAGGGAGAATGAGAGCGAGAATGAAATAATCATTATTCCATTGATACAAATGCTGACGAAACCGAATAAATTACTTTAGAAAAGAAGAGCAAGAATAAAAAATTGATTACTCCACAAGTACAAACCCCGCCCACTGATATGGATCCAATCCAATTTCTCGCAGTTCTTTTTGTGCTGCATGAAATGCATCCGGAATAGTCATTTTTTTCCCGCCGTTGTCGGGACCTTCGGCATTCAACCATTTCTTATAAAAAGTAGTCATCAACAATGAAGTTTGCTTATCGGGTACTTGCCAAAGACTCATGATGAGATATTTTGCACCGGCAATTTTAAAGGCGCGCTGCAATCCATACACTCCTTCATTTCCTTGAATGTCTCCTAATCCGGTTTCGCAAGCCGAGAGCACTACTAGTTCAGTATTGGATAAATTCATTTGGCTAATTTCATAGGCAGTTAATATTCCATCTTCTCTTCCTTCTATTGTTTGTTTACCTTGCCAAGTTGCATTTCCTCCTGCCATGATTAATCCTGAACGTAGCATCGGATGATCAGACATTTTAAAAACATTTTCATTTTGACTATTAATTTCTGACTTTTGACTACTTTTTATTAGATCTTCAAAAAAGTATCCATGTGTTGCTATGTGTAATATTCGCGGTGAAGATGTATTATTTGCTCCTAAGTTTTTAAATGATTCCTCTGTAGCACCATTTCCCGTTTTCAAAGTTATTTTTACTTTTGATTTTTTCAAAATACTTTCAATTGAATTTATTTCTCGTGCAGTTCCAGGTAAATAACTCCAACTTCCCCCTCGCAGGCTTGAGTCGACACTAGAAAAAGATAATTCTCCTCTTGATCGGGATGCAATTACAGGTTCATTTTTATGAAATGTGGTGTCTGCTTCAAATTGTATTCCCCCGTATAATACGGCATCGTTATTCACTATTTCGACTTGATCCGGGATAACCAATTGACGGGTGCTATTCAATTCAATGAGTCTATATTTATCGGCTAATGTTTCGGATTCCGAAACAGGTATTGCATCCAAATTAATTCTGTGCAGTAATCCACTTGGAGAAAAATAAATCGTTTTGATTCCTTCCATATATTTTTCTATTGGCTCCCAGATCATTTCATATAAAGTTCTTTTTGGAGTTTCTAATGCAACAGCACCTCGGCCTGCAATTGAATATAGATTGTTTACATAATCAGTTTTCCGCTCTGCATTTAATTGTAATAAAGAATCTAATGATTTTTCCTCGAAAAGGGAAATAAATATAGGTTGGCTTTCATCAGGTTTAAGTAATAATGCAGCATACATTATGCTGTCTGTATTGAACTCAGAGTTTGATAAGGAGTAGCTAACAAATTCAATAGCAGCTTCTTTATTCGTTAATTTATTTTGTACGTCTTTCCAATAAACTTGCATGTTCGTTTTTTTGAAATCCTTTACAGTTTGAATGAGTTCCTTTTCTAGTGTATTTGCAATTTCAATTAGAGATTCAAAATTTTGACTATCTCTATCGACAACTTTCGTTGCATATAGTGTAGCTAAATTTTGATTGCAATGCTTCCAAAATTGTAATTTTTCATAATTTTTAGTATCCAATTTAATTAGTCTATTTAATTGCACACTGGCGTTAAGTATAAATCCTTTAAAGAAAAGTGCATTGTCAAAACAAATTTCGTTTAAATTCAAGCTTTCTTGATTAATTGATAATGCAATATTCTGTTTTTCTGAAAAATTTTGAATAAATTTCGATAATTCAAACTCAGTAAGGTAATTTGAAGCTTGATATAATATTGTTTTTTCAGCACTCATTACTTCTGATAGATATGATTTAATTGTATCAAAATCTTTTGTAAGCCAATAAATACTTACTAAATTTATGAGATTTAGAATATAATCAGGGTGCTTTTCACCAAGTAATTTTTTGCAAATTGCATTTGTTTTTTTAAGAATTGCTTTTGCCTTTTCAAAATTACTTATTGCAAAATAAATTGCAGCCAAATTATTTTGGCTAGCTAAGTATTCAGGATGTGCTTCTCCAAGTGTTTTAAGCCAAATTGAGCTGGCTTCTAAAAATAGTGAATCAGCTTGTGGTAATTTACCTATTTTGAAATAAAGTGCGGCTAAGTTATTTATACTCGTTGCATACTCAGGATGTTCATTTCCAAGCAATTCATGTTGAATTGAGATTGCTTTTAGGTAATATTTTTCAGATAATTCAAAGTTATTCTGCTGTAAATTATTAATTCCAAGATTATTTAGTAATAATGCATATTCAGCACTTTTTGTATTTTGATTTATGTCATAAATTTCTTTGGCTTGTAAATATAAGAGATTTGCTTTTTGATAATTTTCTAATGTAGAATATAGATTTGCTAGGCAGTTCAAACTTACTGCAAAATCGGGATGTCTTTTACCTACGCTCTTTTCTTTTATGGATAATGCACGATGGTAATACAACTCAGCATTTTCATATTGACTTAAAGAGAAATAGATTATTCCAAGATTATTTAAGCAAAAGGCAAATTCTATTGGATTTGCTTCAATTTGGCTTTCTTGTAAATTAAGAGACTCCAATAGACAAGATTCCGCAATTTCAAATTGACCTAATATTCTATAAATATTGCCTAATTTATTTAGGTTTTTAATTATATCAAAGGTTGGTTTAATTTTAGTTTCTTCAAATATTGATAACGATTCAAGATACCATTTTACTGCATTGGTAAATTCAGATTTATGGTCATATATTCTTCCACGATTAAAACTAGTTTTGCCATATAAATAAGAATAGTGGCCAAATTTTTGTAAAGCTATGGTTTCAGCGGCAGAATTTATTTCTAATGCTTTTTGAAAATCAAATATATCTAAATAGTCCTGTACAACTTGCATTAGACTATCTACCTTCCTATTAATAATAAGTGAATCTGAATTTTGTGCCTTTAATTCTGAATCACAGAAAACGATTAACCCAATTAGAATAAATTGAATATACATGGCTTTGTAATATCAATTTACTTAATAAATTTATAGACTTTCTGTTGTGCGTCCTCCCCTATAAGAAGAAAATACATTCCTTTTTGCAAATTTTCAATTTGACTTTTTTCAATTAACTGTCCTGTCAAATTATAAATGGCACTGGATTCTGATTGACGAATAAGTTCTTGCGTTTTCTGAATGTCTATAATTCCATCAGTAATTAAATTCCAACCACTAGAATTCGATTGAAAATTTCCTGAATAATTTTTACAACGTTTCCAATATCTTCCATACCATATACAATCTCCATATTGAACTTCCGCGGTGAGTGTATTGTAATAAGGTCCCATCATCATTACATAAGCTCCAGTTCCACCAGTGGACCATTTAATTTTATATTTTGAAGGATCAATTAAAGTTCCATTTGTTTCAAATAGCGCAACAATATAATTGCATGCATTACTGCAAATAGATTCACAAATAGCGCTAGGAAAGTTTAAATTATGTTCCTGATCATAGTCATCTTCACAGGAAGAAAGAATGAATTGAATTTCTGCACAGGGACCAGCGCATTCGAGATTAGAAGAATCTATTAAAATGCGTTTGCAAATGTTTGCAAACTCTATGGTTTTAGGGACTCCCTGCTCCCAGTTATATATCTTGGAAGTTAAACTAAATATGCGATGAGCCCTTAATAAAATTGGATTGCGATTGAGCAAGGAAACAGCTGGGTCCTGTTGGCTTTGTTTTATATCCCAAAATAATTCATGAACTCTTGGTTTCGCTTGAATCAATTTCCCATATGCATCAATTGCTGCAAGTTCTATCATCCCATTCGCTAAACATGTTTTTCGAATTTCAATCGCGCAGGAATCAATAGTGCAATTTTTTACAAAAACAAATTGACTATCTGCTCGTGTGCAAGTGCTATCGCTTGTAGTCAATACGTATTTTGTATCTTTTTGTGGACTTGCTCTTGGATTTGGACAATTCGCACAGGATAAACCCGTAGCAGGTGTCCAGGTATATCTTGCATTGGTATTAAATGATTTGATTAAATTTATGGAATCTCCTCTGCAAATAGTATAGTTTAAACTATCAAAAGTTGGTTTGACAGATTTAATAAATATATTCTGTATCAATGTATCATTGCATAATTCTTTCGAGCGTATTACTAATTGTACTTTTGCAAGTCCGGTATCCTGAAATTTAAAGCTTGGATTTTGGTTAGAAGAATTGTATTCTATTGAATTCAAAATCACTTTCCAATCCCAAAAATTTATCTGAGAAAATAGATCTGTTGATTGATCGAGAATTTTTAATTCAATAGGATCAGAACAGGTATTTAGGGTATATTCAAAATTTGCTTTAGGTACAGAATTGCATATTCTGACATTAATTTGAAAATCTCTTCGCAAAATGGAAAGTAATTTACCATTGCGGTATTCTTCTACACAATAAGCAATTAAATATTGAGCTATAATAGGTACTGCAAATCCTGTCATAATACCCGTTTTTGGATCTATTGCTAATGCAGGATTTCCACCAATCATATCAAGAAAATTATAGGGTGGCTTAAAGCTAACAGAAGCATAGGGTGGTGATGATGGTGGAGATGGAGCTGGTCTTGTTTGATCTGCACCTAAATAGGGGTTACATAAATTATAAACCAGGGAATCTCCTTCTTCATCGATTGCTGCCAGATGAAATTTAATCGGTTGATCGCCACATATATAAATGGGTGGATAAGGACTTAAAACTGGACTTGAATTGCAATTTAACAAAGCATTCTCGGTTATATGAACGGTATAAGTGGCTCCTGTTGCAAGCGGATCGACAATATTTAAAATTGTGTAATTTCTGCAACACCGCTGATAAGCTAAAATATATCCGCCTGTTACATAGGGTAAAGTTAAGGTGTCTTTATAGGTCGTGGTGTGTACACACAAATCACCACCGATGATACCGCAATTTTCGCGTAAAACTTCATTTAGGGTATCATCTGTCCGATACGGCATTAACAATACACCATTTTGGCCAAGATTTATCTGGAGTTTCCCTTTTGAATCAAAAATTCCCAGATTGGCTGGATTGTCAAAACCAGGATTGCCATTAATACAATCCCTTCTTAGGGTTAATCGGATCTCATATTCTTGACCTCCCAGGCATCGGTAACTAATATCCCCGCCAATTATATGAGTGGCCTCAAGTTGCAAAGAACAAAATGTCATAAAAATCCATATTGCAGCCTTCAACAAGTAGTTAAAATATTTGAGCATAAACCTTTTGATATTATTTTTGCAAAAAAAAAGCTTAAAGAGCTTGATGAATCAATTTATAAAATTACGAATCTTCAGATAATTTACCGAAATTTAATAAATGTTATCTATAAGATCCTTTATAAGCGGGAATTGTAGTAAAAAAATCAATTTATTTTCAAACTGTAATAGATTTTTTAATAATTTAGAATACATTTACCTGAAAACCAATACTATTTTTAACGAATATCTAATATTAACCTGAACCCAATTTAAATGAAAGTTTTAATAAATATTATTTTATGTGCAGTTTTTCTCTTTGGATGTGCTGTAAGTAAAAAAAATAATTCAATAGAATCTGAAAAATTAAACGACAAAGAGCTTGTTCAGTTTACGATTTTGCAGATAAATGATTTTTATGAAATAGCACCATTGGATAATGGAACTATTGGAGGAGCTGCAAGAATTGCGACTATTCGAAAAAAATTGATGACAGAAAACTCAAATACCCTGACGGTGCTTGCAGGAGATTTTCTAAGTCCTTCCTTGTTGGGCACTTTAAAATGGGAAGGTGAACGAATTAAGGGGAAACATATGGTAGATGTTTTAAATGCAACGGGTATTGATCTCGTAACATTTGGAAATCATGAATTTGATATTGATGAAGCATCTTTACAAAAAAGAATTAATGAATCTAAATTTGATTGGGTTTCTACAAATGTTTCACAATTAAAATCAGGAATTAGCAATCCGTTTATGAAAGAAACAAATGGACAAAAAATTCCAATACCAAAACACATTTCAATTCGATTTAAGAATGCAACTGGCAATGAAGTGAGGATCGCGGTAATCTCACCATGCCTTCCAGCAAACAAAGTGAGTTATGTTCAATACGAAGATATTTTTGAAAGTGTAGAAAAGGAAATTTCAAAAGTGCAAAAGGATGCTGATTTTATTCTTTTATTAAGTCATTTAAACAAAGAAGATGATCTTAAAATGGCAAAGCGTTTTCCAAGTATTAATTTAATAGTTGGTGGGCACGAGCATGAAAATATGAAGTATAAAATTGGAAATACAATTCTGACAAAAGCGGATGCAAATGCAAAAACTGCTTATGTGCATCGCATTTATTTTAATTCATTAACAAGAAAATCTATTATACGATCTAGTTTAGTAAGTTTAGATAAATCCATCGAGTTAGATGGTGAGGTCCACCAATTAGTCCAAAAATGGAAAGCTATTGAGAATAAAGTTATGCGTGAAATGGGTTTTGATCCGGATGAAATTTTGACTAAACTTTTTACTCCCTACGATGCTCGAGAAGTGATTGTTAGAAATGAGCAAGCTCCATTTTGTCAGATGATTTGTAAATCAATGATTAAAGCATGCTCAAAAAGTGTATGTTCAATTTTAAATTCCGGAAGTGTTAGGGTGGATGATATTTTAAAAGATAATCTGTCTCAATATGACATTTTACGTTCATTACCTTTTGGAGGTAGTATTGTTGAAGTAGAACTGAAAGGAAGTTTATTAAAAAAAGTATTGGATGCTGGATGGAGTAATAAAGGGTCAGGAGGATATTTGCAGTGGGATCAAATAGAGCGAATGCAGGATGGGAATTGGAAAATACAGAAGAATTTATTGAATTTAAGTAATAATTATCAGGTTGCAATGAATGATTTTTTACTAACAGGTGGAGAAAAGGCTATGGAATTTTTAACACCTAAAAATCCGGAGATCATTAAAATTACATACGGCAATAAAGAAGATCCAAAGGATTTAAGAAATGATATACGATTGGCAATTATTGATTATTTGAAAAAAGGTGGCAGATAATGAAGAAAAACAAACAACAGAATGATGCAAAGCCTGTGATTCAAATAGACGTACCTAAGCGGTCAGTATTTGCTATTCCTAATGCAGGTTTTTGGTTAGTTTGCATTGCACTGGCACTTACATTTATTGCATATATACCTTCACTGACTGCCGATTTTGTAAATTGGGATGACAATGACTATGTGATGAATAATAAAATGATTCGAAGTTTTTCGGATTTTAGTAAGTTTTTCATTACACCGGTGCAGGGAAATTATCATCCAATTACGATGCTAAGTTTAGCAATTAATTATGCAATCTCAGGTTATGATCCATTTAGTTATCATCTTTTTAATATTCTATTTCATTTAATTAATGTTTATTTAGTTTATAAGTTTATTTTAAAATTATCTGGAGGAACTATTTTTATTGCTTTTGCTACAGCATTATTTTTTGGTGTTCATCCAATGCACGTTGAATCTGTAGCTTGGGTAACAGAGCGAAAAGACGTATTATATACCTTGTTTTTCATTTTAGGACTTTCCAGTTATCTTAATTATTTGGATACTAATAAACAAGCTGACTATTTTAAAACGTTTATCTGGTTTCTTTTATCATTAGCATCCAAACCTGCGGCATTAGTATTCCCGGCAATTTTATTTGTATTGGATTATTATAAAGATCGACCCCTCAATTTAAATGCAATAAAACAAAAAGTTCCGTTTATTATTTTTTCAGGTATCATGGTCTACCTAACATTGCATAGTCAGACAACGGCAGGTGCCACAGATACAAAAAATACAATCGAACTTTCAAAGCGTATTTTTTTTCCATTTTATGGATATATGATGTATATTTTTAAAATGTTTTGGCCCTTAAAATTGTCTGCATTTTATCCATTTTCTCCGATCAATGAGGCATTGTCTAAAAGTTATTTATTGTCTCCATTCCTATTTGCTGCTTCGGTTTATTTGTGTTTGAAGACTTTTAAGAAGTATAAGGAGATTACATTTGGTTTCAGTTTTTATTTATTCAATTTAGTATTAGTTCTTCAATTTTTTTTAGTTGGTAGTGCAATCATTTCTGAGCGATACACTTATGTGCCATATATCGGACTTTTTTATTTATTGTTTTGGTATATAAATAAGATATTGAAAATGAAAGAATTGAACGCATATATACTGGTTATGTGTCTTGGCGTGATATGTACTTTTTTAAGTTTTCGCCAGGCCGCTGTTTGGAAAAATACAAGAGCACTCTGGGAAGGTGCGATCAAAAGTTTTCCAACGGCTAAAGCCTATTCCAATTTAGCATATGTTTACCAACAGGAAGGCTTGCAAGAAAAAGCATTGTCGGCCTATGAAAAATCCTTGAAATTAAATGTAATTGATAAAGAAGTATTCTATAATAGAGGGGTGATCTATTTTAATATGAATAAGGATAGTCAGGCCATCTTGGAATATAATCAGGCTTTAGCATTGGATCCATCTTATTTGAATGCATTAAATGGTCGGGGTTCAGTTTATGCAAAGCTCGGACGATCAGAACTTGCCATGGCAGATTTAAATAAATCTTTGGAACTCAATCCTAAATTTGATGTAGCCTATAAAAATAGAGCCTCAGCTTATTTTTTATTAAAAGAATTCGATCTGGCAATTATGGATTATAAAAAATATCTGGAATTGCAAAAAAATGATGCTGAAGGATATTCGAATTTGGCAGTATGCTACCTTAACAAGAGATTAAATCAAGAAGCAATTGATGCAAGTTTCCAGGCATTAAAAGTAGATTCTACTTTTGCAAAAGCATGGACTAATATTGGTGGAGCTTATATTAATCTTAAGCAGTATCAAAACGCAATTGTATACCTGGATAAAGCATTTTTGAGAGATTCCACGAATGATGAAAATTTAAAATTCCTAAGTTTAGCATATCTAAATTTAGGAGATACAGCAAAAGCAATGTCCTTTTTTGAAATTGCACAACGCAACCCACCAAAAAAATAAACCTGAAATTTTGAACTGGAATCTTTATACGTGGAATCGATTTATAGATCTATAATTTTACTTCAAGTTTTAATTGGAAATATGGATTTATTTCATGCAATTTAATTGGAGTATGAATTTGTTTGCGAAATTATTTTATCTAGCGGATCATTTTTTGTTGAAAGTATAAGGTTTATATTTTTTATAGGTAGATTAAGCCTGTGCATTCTTTCTGTATGCCGTGGAATTTAAACAAAAAATGCTGGAAGTATATTTTTTTTAATTTCAGGAAATCACTTTCAAAGGATTTTATGTTTAGTTCTTAACGATAGAATTTTTCCATGAACTAAATTTAAATTATTTGAAACGATACTATAATTGTTACATTACAAAGCAGTAAAATGGCAATTAATAAAAATGGTCTAATCTAAATTTATAAATTTAGATTAGACCATAAAGTGCAATTAAAACCTTAGCAATAATTGCTAATGAAATATATTTATTTACGTTTTTTTGCAATCATCTGATTTACATCCGCTGTAAATTCATCTACTGAAGCTTTGTATCCTGTTTGACCTAAAATGCCAAAATTATATTGGTTCGTTTTTTTATCTTTATCTAATTCAAAAACAATAATAGTTGGATAACCTCGTATTTGGAAATTTTGTTGAAGGGAAGCATTTTGCTGTCTAATATTAGCTGGAATCTCTTTTCTCTTTGGAAAGTCGAGTTCTAATAGAATAACATTTTTGCTTGACCAGGTTTTAAATTCAGGTTTGCTAAATACGGAAGCAGTTAATCTTTTACACCATCCACACCAGTCACTTCCAGTAAAATTTGCCAGAATTGGTTTACCTGTTTTTTTAGATAGTTTATAAGCTTCATCGAGGTCAACAAGCCAGCCTGCATTTTCTGCTTTGTAGCTTGAACTGGATGCTTGAGCATTCGAGGTCATATTGAACGCCAAGAATGAAAACAAGAAGAATAAAGACGATTTTAAATAAGTAGTTGATTGCATGCGTAAAACTAAATTTATTTTGAAACAAAATGATTATAAATACTCCAATTTTAACTGATTTTTAACCTAAATCAGCTATTTCTAATTGATTTTAAAATGTATTAACAAATACTATATGACTATTTTTTACTGGTATCTAAAGCTTTTTCAATAAGGTAGATTAAATAACTTTTATGAGCTTTAGTTTGAGCATCCGTTGCTTTCATTTTTTTAACTTTAGTTTGGATTGAAAGGAGACAATTATATAACGCGGCATTTGAGGATTGGTCATAAGTATTTAATGAATTGCCAACTATAGATCCTAATTTTTGAACAAATTTGGTTTGAATATTCCTCCTATATATGTTCACTATTCCTGCTTGGTCGCCATCAAATATACCCTTTGTTAAATCCTCTAATATTTCAACAACAGAATACGTATTTCCATATAAGCTAGAATTGTTAACACGTCTTAAAGTAGTGGTATTTAAAAGATAGTCTATAGTAGACTGTTGTAAACCAAGAATATGTCCATCTAATTTTGGATCTTCAGTTCCACCAAAAAAATTGAAGCCCCTGCGTTGACTTTGTAAATAGGAGAATAATTGAGCATCTGCTTCAAATGCATTTGGTGAAAAAACATAGTTGTTTAATAAATTCATGGCTTTCTTTTGATAAGATGCCGGAACCGGAGTATAAGGTTGGTTTCCAGAGTTTTGTCCTGGTAAGCTTCGGTCAATATAAATGCCACCAATATATTTACTAACCGAATTTGCCATACCATATCGCTGATACAGTAGGGAATAGTATTTTTCTACTAAAGATTCATAAGTTTTATCGGATTTAATAAATCGCGCTTTTAAAGTGGGCATTAATTTATTTACTAACTTAAATCTACCTTCTGCATAACTAACCATATCATTACTCATATCCCAAACCATCACCCGAGGATCGATGCCACTACCTGTAAATGTAATGTCTGCATCATTCCCAAAAATTAATTTTGGATCAGTACTTCTTGATAAAATTTTTGCAAGTCCTTCTTTTTCTTCTGATTCTGGAAATTGTGTATAACCAAATTCTATAGCCCAAGCATCGTATGGACCCGTAATGCTTGTATAAAAATCTACTTTCTTTGTTGGATCTGGAGATAGGTTTATTACAGAATAATCCATAACGGAACCAGTGACACCATATTTACCAGTGATTTCTTTGTTTAAAAGTTCTTCAGGGCTTAACATATGGCTGGATTTCATATTATGCATCAAACCCATAGTATGGCCCATTTCATGAAGTACTAATTCTGTGATGTATTGTTTTTGTAATTCTTTGAATTCTTTTTCTGTAGCATCCATACATTCAAGATAAGCTTGTCCTGCTGAATGTTGCATTCTCATACCCATTCCCAAACTGCAATTTTTAGGATTTATATGATTTACTGGATGTTGATGTCCAGTGGCTTCAAATAAATCACTTTCTCTTGTAAATGCCCTCATAAAACCATAATCAATCGTGATGTCAGAACCAAGAATTTGTCCGGTCCTGGGATTTACAAAACTGGGTCCAATGGCATAGCCCAAATCGGAACTAACCCATCGAATTACATTATATCTGATATCCGCAGGATCCCAACTTGCAGTATCAGACATCATTTTCATAACCACTGCATTTTTAAAGCCTGCTTTTTCAAATGCGACATTCCATTTGTTACCAGCTTCTAGGATGAATTGTCTCAATTCCAGTGGGGTTGTATTTTCTACCCACCAAACAATGGGTTCAACGGGCTCGCTTAATGCCTCTTTAGGATTTTTTTTCTTCAAATGCCAACGTTGTATATAATCTCTATAACCAGGGATCTCTGTAGTTGTCATGTTATTAACTTCTTGTGTAAAAAATCCTACTCTCGGATCATCCATTCTAGGTTTATAATCGTTGACAGGCATTTCAATAAAACTATGTTGCATTTTAACTTGTACATATCGAGCATCTGTGATATCTCTTCCTCCAAAATTTATTGGAGCAGCATTTTCATATGCAAGATTTACCACAACATCGGTATTCTGTGGAAATGAACGCAATTTTATATATCGGGATTTGTCTTTATTAAGGGATCCTAAATTAAATACAACACCAGGTGGAAGTGTTGGAGGTAAAAATGGTCTTATAGGGTCTAATTTTTCACTTAAAAATAAGTTGTCACCATTTATTAAAAATCCTAACGAATCTTCAGCCATTACCTTTTCCGAATAGAAAATGGCATCCGACACATCTGCATTCGCTGCTTTACTTATTGGATTATTTGGATCAAAATAGAAATTGGTATTCGTACGAATCCATTCAATTCTATCAAATACTTTTCTAACTGTAAAAACCCAGGTTTCCCGAATCATGTTTTGATTTAAAAATAATTCAGCCGGACCACCTAAACTAAAACTTTGATAAATGTACTCTTTATTTAACTGTGCTTTGGTAATGTACATTTGGATCGAACCATTTGCTGTATCTTGAAATAAAGTAAATAAACCTGTTATTTTTTGACTGCTTTTAACCTTTTCTTGAAGTGAAACTTTTTTAGTAGTATCTTTTGCAACTTTAACAGAATCAATCGTTGTTTCTTTTTTTAGATTTGTTTTTTTAACCTGGGCTTGTAACAGCATTGGAAATTCAAATCCAATGAATAGCAGAATAATTAAAAGTAATTTTTGATTCATAAATGAGAATTTTAAAAATTAATGGTCAAATAATATAAAATTTGTGCACTTGTTTAAAATTGAAAAGCTTATCGGATTAATGTAAAATCTCCTTTTAGGATTTCTATACGCCCATCACTTAATTTAAGCTTTGCATAATATATATAAACGCCTGGGTTCATTTTTTTATTTTTAAAACTACCATTCCATCCCAGTTCTGGTATATTTGGTTGAATATGTTCTGCTGAAAAAAGCAATTCACCCCAACGATTATAAACTTCTAATATTTCTATAATGGATGTTTCATCTGCTATCAGATAGAAAAAGTCATTTATTTGGTCTCCATTTGCCGATATCGCATTGGGTGCATAAACATAGGAAGATTTTTTGATTTTAATAAACAAGGAGTCTAAACTACTGCAATTTCGTTCATCTATTGCCAATGTGTAAATCCAGATATCTTGATTAGCTACCAAACTGATTTGTTGACAATTCTGGCATGAAGTCAATGAAGTAGGTTGCCAGAATATTTGTTGTAATGTTGCATTTGATTGTAGTTTCAAATCTACGGTAGCACCTTTTTCAACGAGAAGATTAGTTCCTAAATCTGTAATCAAGACTGCCGGATTGAATAAGTTAAAGTTTATTGAATCGGTAATGCAACCATTATTGTCTTTAACATATATTTGATACATTCCTGGTTTTAATTGATCTAAATGATCTATGTTTCCATTTGATTTTTGATTACTAATTAATTGAAAAGGACTGCCGAAATCTAATTTATTTAAGATCCGGAAAGAGCCGTCATTTTTATCAAAACAGGATATTGAGTCTATTTCATATTTTAATTTTAAAGCTACAAATTGGGTATTTATGAATATTATACTATCACAGCCTTTGGAATTATTCAAAACTAAAGTATCTAATCCGGCGAATGCTGCATTGCAGGTTTGTTTTGTGACCCTTAAAGTATCAGATGGTATAAACTGAATATTTGTAATTACCGTACTATCACAAAAATTGGTTTGAAATACAGTAGTATCCATTTTTTGATCTAAAGGATTACAAGTTATTTTATTTATATAAGTAGTATCAGCTTTTAGAAAATCAGTTTGATTTACAATGACACTGTCACAATCATTTTTATTTTTTAAGTACGTTATTTTAATTCCAGTTTCATTTGGATTACAACTCAAATTAAGTAAGAATGTACTATCCCCAGGAATGAAACTGGTTTTAGTAACGATCATACTATCACAACCATATTTATTTGTGAATATTGTAGTTATATTTCCAGTATCCAAAGGATTACACGAAGTTTTATAGATGGATATGGAATCTGTAGGGTCTAAAACAATTTCTTGAACAACAATACTATCACATCCAAAATTATTTTGATATTTATTTTTAAAAATACCTGCATTTTTAGAATTGCAGGTATGTGTTATTAAATAGATGCTGTCTGTTGAAAGTGGTAGATGATCTATAATTACCAAGCTATCGCAGAAGCTTGTGCTAAATTTTAAGGTATCCGTAAATGCAGATTTTAAACCACATTCGAAGGACGTTTGTTTTGTAATCGTTTCAGCTGCATAGCTGGTAATAATCTGAATGATACTATCGCAGGAAAATTGGTTTTTTAATTGAATAAAAACGATACCACTTTGCGTAGTATCACAGGTTTTATTTAGGATTAAAATCGAATCAGTTTTTAGTGGGATTCTTTCTGTAATCACAATAGAATCACAAAATTGACCTTGAATAAAAATAGTATCGAATGTATTTAAAATGTAATTGCAAGAATAGTCTTGAAGTAAAGTTGTATTTTTTGGTTTTAAAATGTATAGATTTATGATTAATGAATCACATCCATATATGTTTTTTAAAGTGTTCGTATCTGATGGGTTTTGAGAAGCATCGCAGCTTGTATAAATGAAACGCGTGGTATCTGAATTGACTTTGGTATTCTCTAGAATTACAATACTATCACAACCATTGAGGGTATAAACGAGAGTATCCAAAGTGCTTTGAGAAATGGTGCATGAAGTTTGAAATATTCGAAATGTATCACTATTGTTTCTTTGTTGGAAGGTGGCTTCCGTAGAATCTAAATTTCCACATAAGTCCCGGGCATAAAATTGAACTTTAATAGTTGACTTTAAAGAATCACCATCAAAATTATTTGACCAAAGGGTTGTATCGCAATTATCTATTGCATTTGCAAATGCGTTATTGCGTAGCCATATTTTTAAAGAGTCTTTCGTATTTGAGATGCAAAAAAAGTTTCTATCTTCTGCCTTTTTGATGATTTTTGGTGCCATTGTATCAAGAATATAAAAGTTCGCGTAAGCAGAACTTTCCTGACCGCAATGGTCAATGGCAATGAATTCTACCAAAATCGTATCGCATGATTTTTTAGGATCGTGATCAATAGTAGTTCTCCAGCTCACTTTACCGCAGGCGTCCGTTGCAATTGAATTTCCATTTTTCTTAATCCAATCGTTGAATTGTTTTTGCACATCACTTGCACAGTCAGCCCATTTGTCTTCGGGGTCTTTTATGAATTCAGGTGCTGTGTTATCTTGTATTTTAATGATTTGATCTTCTTTGTGGATATTACCACAATCATCTTTTATATCCCAGGTACGGGTAATAACTTTTGTACAGGGGTCTAGGAGAACTATGGTTTCTTTATACGTGAAATCTGGATTCAGATCGCAGTTATCACTGACACTTAATACCGGAACTTTAGGAATCTCGGTATCACATTCAACATCAAAATCTTCTGGTGGGTTGTTTACGATAGGTTCTTCCTGATCACCGGGGCATTCAAATATTTTAATATCGTCCAGTAATGTTCCGCCCCATTCGCTTCCACCAACGCTGCTAAATTCCATTTTTGCAGAAGTAGCCATTGCCATAAAAAGATGAGACTCTTTAAACCAAAAAACACTGCCGTCTGTATTCACAATCCAATTTACATTGCGCCAGGCGCCACCCGCTATTTTTAAGGTTCCAGTAGATGTATATCCACTGCCATTTTGTGCTGTCCAAAAATCAACCCGATAAGTATTTCCGGGAGTAAGACCTGTTAAATTATATTCAATGGCACCAAAACCAGGAGAACCATGTAAGTCGATAAAATTAGATCGTCCATTAGGATTTCCAAGGGTTAGATTACCAAAAAGTCCATCCTTGTGATCAATGGTAGCTCTTGTGCAGGTCCAACCTGAAAAAAAATCTCCGGCTGAATAAAGGATTAAACCGCCCGGTGGAGGAGCAGGAGAATCTTCAAAATCTAAATTTGGGTAAAAAATTTCAACAAATTCTCCACAACAACAGCTGCCACCCATCACTAGTGGAACAAAGTGTTGGTTTTGCCCAAAAGTATGAAGTGAATGGATTACAAAACAGACAAGGATTGTAAATCGAAACAAGTCGTTGATATTTTCTACGAAAGTAATAAAATTTCGGTCTCAACATCCAATTTCAAATTTCAAGCCAAGTAGAATTTTATTTAAAATCAATCAAAATAAGCAGCCTGGAATTCTTTCGTTAAGATTTAGAAATCCTTCAAAAAAAAAGGTTCATCTCCATGACAGAGATGAACCCAGAAATAATACTGATTTTGGAATATATTACTTGTGAAGATCTTTTAGGATATGCATGGATTCATATACATAAACATCTTTTGTTAATCCTTTTAAGAAATCATCATTCCGGGCAATTCGAGATGAATCAGCCTTAATATATGCTAGATCTTCTTTTAAATTATCGGTTTTGATTCCAGGAATTGCTGTTGTTCCTATTTTTTCATATTTTTTAACTTCTTCTGTACGTTGTTTTACAAGACTTTTATATTTGTTAAGTTCTAATGGATATTCAGATTCCTCTCGGTTTTTAGCCAAGCGTTTTGCATTTTCATCAATCAAATTAAATTCTGTGTTTGATTTGACACGTTCCATGCTTTTCATTTTTACTTCTTCTATATTATTGATCAGAAATGTATTCTGATAATATTTTTGTTTTTCAATTACATCATAAGGTAATGGATGATCATATTCTTTTTCTCCATTAATAATATAACTGTAAGTATCTGGCAATAAGACATCCGGTTCTACCCCTTTAAGTTGCACTGAACCACCATTTACACGATAGTATTTTTGAATTGTTACTTTCATTTCTCCTAAAGGTCGCATTTCAGGATAGTTAGTAAATTGGTCAAGATTTCTAAATTGTTGAACTGTTCCTTTTCCGAAAGTTGGTTCTCCACCAACAATCACCGCTCTTTTATAATCCTGCAAACAAGCACTAATAATTTCTGATGCTGAAGCACTATTGCTATTTACAAGTATCACCATGGGTCCTGTAAATTTTACATTTTTATCTTGATCATTATAAGCTCTGGTGCCTCGTTTATCTTTTACTTGTACAATAGGGCCTTCTTCAATAAATAAACCAGACATATCTACCACTTCCTGTAAAGAACCACCGCCATTATTTCGCAAATCTAAAATTAAACTCGTAACCCCGGCTTGGTTCAATTTTTCTAATTCAATGGCAATATCTTTTGCAGCAGAAGGGCTTTGTGGATCATTAAAATCTGCATAAAATCTTGGCAATCGGATGAATCCTATTTTTTGTTGATCTCCTTCAAGTTCCAAAATTGCAGATCGGGCAAATCCTTCATCCATAATTACTTCATCTCTTGTAATGGTGATATTTTTTTGGTTGCCATCTTGTTTTTTAACTTTTAAAGTAACTTTCGTTCCTTTTTTGCCTCTGATTTTACTAACCACATCATCAATTCTCATTCCTTTAATATCTACAGGCTCCAAGCCATCTTGTTGTACTCCTATGATTAAGTCATTGGCTTCTAATTCTCCTTGTCTTGCAGCAGGGCCACCCGGAACAATAGAACTGACTTTTGTAAATTCGCGTTCTGTTTGTAATCGGGCACCTATGCCCTCTAGTTTTCCGGACATATTGATATTAAAATCTTCTTTTTCTTTAGGATTTAAATAATCCGTATGTGGATCATATAAGTGGATAAAAGTATTGACAAATAATTCGAATCGATCCGAACGTTTTAATTTAGATAAACGATCAAACCATCCGTCCATCACATCTTTTACTTCTTTGTTGATGTCCATTTGAATAGAATCTTCAGGTCGTTTTTTACCTTCTTTTTCTAATTGCTGATGGTCTTCTATATAGCGACTTAATCTTTCATATTTAATAGATTTTCTCCAATAATCTTTCATTTCTTTATCATCTGATGCCCATTTTCGTTTTTCTGCATCTAATTCAATTTTTTCATCTTTTGTAAAATCAAAAGGGGCATTGATAAATTCCTGGTAATATGTTTGAGATTTTTTAATGCCTTCGTCAATAAGTTTTAAAGAAAGATCGAAGAACTCTAATTTACCTTCTTTAAAATGATCATCCAGGTCATTTTTATACTTTTCAAGTTGTTTAACGTCTTTTTGAGTGTAAAATCGCTTGCCTGAATCCATATCTACTAAAAAGTCTTCAAATGCTTTTTGGGAATAAGAATCATCAATAACAGGAGGTGCATAATGAAATCTTTGTGAGTTTTCGTAAACCAGCTTTAATAGATGGCTTTCTTTTGATGTAGGATCTCCTTGAGTTTGACTGCAATTCCCTGAAAAATAAGCAATTAAAATAATTAATGGCAATAATAAAAACCAACTTTTTTTAGATTTCATTTTCTCTTTCATTTTTGAATTAATCTATACAACCGTTATAAGTCCTAATTAATTATCAACAATGCTTTACTTTATAAAAAGTTTAACAAAGATGATAATTTCAGTGGTCCTTGACGGAATTAACACAAATGTACTACGAAATGTTTCGTAATAAAAACAAGAGGTTAAAATTTTTATTTCCAAATGTGATTATGCAGTCCTCAATTTTCAAGATTTTTTACGCATTCAATTAATAAATTGCCATGGATAGTTTATAAAAACCTGGATTTCTCAAATTCATCTGGTATAGAACAAGAAGTGCGTTTACCAAAAATAGAATATCGATGTCTGGCAATCCACTTATATATTGAATCTCGTAATACCTTGGGAATCAAATATAAAATACTAAAAATCTTCCAAAAACCACCCAAGTCCATTAGGATTTTTAAAATTGCTTTTGAATAATAATACAATTGATTGTTTTTGAAATAATATATGGAATCTGGTAAATCGACATCTTTTATAAGTTCAAATCCTTTTGTCAATTCTGGAAATCTATCCAATGAAGCAAAAAGCAGCTTTTTCTTTTTGTCCGCTTTTGATAAAAAATAGATCCATTTGCTACATAAAATGCATTCACCATCATAAAAAACGATCCCTTTTCCATCTATATCCATATTATTAGAACATTAAAATGCTGAATTAGCCTATAGATTGTTGTTAAATATTTCCAATACTTTGGTAATTTACTATTTTTATAAATATAGTTTCTTGATATTTAGTTTCTTAAACTGATTTATAAATTTTATAACGAGCGCTAAATTATAGGCAATTTCCTGCTTTGTTTAAGAGCATTTTATATGCAATACTATGTAAGAATTCGTTTAATCTGCTTATTCTAGGTCTAAAATCTGTGTTTTTTTATACTTTTGCACCTCTTAAAATTCAAATTAAATGGAAAATCTGGTTTATTTATTACCTGCCTTTGGAATTATAGGCTTACTCTATATGGCGTATCTATATAAATGGGTATCCTCTCAAGATGCAGGAGATGCAAAAATGAAGGGAATTGCAGATAATATAGCGGAAGGTGCTATGGCCTTTTTAAAAGCAGAATATAGAGTGTTAGCTATTTATGTAGTAGTTGCAGGGCTCCTATTGGGTTTATTAAGTTTTAAAGTAGAAACTACGCATTGGACTATAGTTATTGCATTTATCTTAGGTGCCTTATTTTCTATAATCGCTGGATTTATTGGAATGCGTGTGGCTACTTTAGCAAACGTAAGGACTACACAAGCAGCCAGAACCTCCATTGTAAAGGCACTCCATGTGTCTTTTAGAGGTGGCACTGTGATGGGTCTAGGTGTAGCGAGTTTAGCAGTTTTAGGTTTGAGTATATTATTTGCCGTTTTATTTTACTCATTTATGGGTGGAGTATGGGGTGCTTCAACCATTAAAGGAATACAATATGATGCGAGTCATTCTATGACTGTAATTTTGGAAATACTTGCTGGATTTTCATTAGGTGCTGAATCCATTGCTCTTTTTGCACGGGTAGGTGGAGGAATTTATACAAAAGCAGCAGATGTTGGAGCTGACCTTGTTGGAAAAGTAGAAAAAGGGATTCCAGAAGATGATCCAAGGAATCCGGCTACAATTGCTGATAATGTTGGAGATAATGTTGGGGATGTTGCTGGTATGGGTGCCGATTTATTTGGTTCCTATGTAGCTACTGTCCTGGCTTCCATGGTATTAGGTAATTATGTGATTCGCGATATGGGTGGCGATATTAGCTCGATGGATGCTTTTCGAGGATTAGGGCCAATTTTATTGCCGATTTTCTTAGCATGTATAGGATTAATCTTTTCAATAATAGGTACTTTTTTTGTAAGCATTAAATCTGAAGATGCAAAGGAACAACAGGTCCAAAATGCTTTGAATATGGGCAACTGGGTTTCTATAGCTTTGACTGCAGTAGCTGCTTATTTCTGTATTCAATGGTTATTGCCTGCAACATTACAAATGAATTTCTTTGGGATGGGCATAAAAGAGATATCCTCGATGAATGTATTCTATGATGTTTTAATAGGCTTAGTGGTCGGTGCTGCCATTTCATATATGACTGAATATTATACTGGATTAGGACGAGGACCTGTAAATGCGATTGTCCAAAAATCTGGAACCGGAGCTGGTACAAATATAATTGGTGGATTAAGTAATGGGATGTTGAGTACAGCGGGTCCTGTTTTGATATTTGCTTTAGCAATTTGGGCAAGTTATACGCTTGCAGGATTTTATGGAGTGGCGATTGCTGCAAGTGCAATGATGGCAACTACAGCTATGCAATTAGCCATTGATGCTTTTGGTCCAATTTCGGATAATGCGGGTGGAATTGCAGAAATGGCAGAATTGCCGAAAGAAGTTCGTATGCGTACGGATATTCTGGATTCTGTTGGCAATACAACCGCAGCCATTGGGAAAGGATTTGCAATTGCATCTGCTGCCCTTACGGCACTTGGTTTATTTGCAGCTTATGTCACCTTTACAGGCATTAATGGGATAAACATTTTTAAAGCGGATGTACTCGCTGCATTATTTGTTGGTGGAATGATACCTGTTGTTTTTTCTGCACTTGCTATGAGTTCTGTAGGCAAAGCAGCGATGGATATGGTTAATGAAGTCCGTCGTCAGTTTAGGGAAATTCCAGGAATTATGGAAGGTACTGGCAAACCAGATTATGCGCGTTGTGTTGCAATTTCTACGAAAGCAGCACTTCATGAAATGATTTTACCAGGTGCAATTACTTTGATAACGCCAGTAATTATAGGTTTTGTAATGGGTCCAGAAGCGCTTGGTGCCTATATGGCTGGAGTTTGTGTAAGTGGGGTTGTTTGGGCAATTTTTCAAAATAATGCCGGAGGATCTTGGGATAATGCTAAAAAATCATTTGAATCTGGTGTTACAATAGATGGTCAGATTTACCATAAAGGTTCAGAACCGCATAAAGCTGCTGTAATTGGGGATACCGTTGGAGATCCATTCAAAGATACTTCAGGTCCTTCTATGAATATTTTAATTAAACTTACTTGTTTAGTAGGTCTGGTAATTGCCCCTATATTAGGAGAGCAATATCAGGTTTCTCAAAAGCAAGCACCAAAAATTGAACAAATTCAGCAACCAAATCAGGAAATTAAGTAAAAATTGGAATCTCTGTAAATGCTTTATTTTTGATATGAAGGATTGAGCATTGACATCTAATTTATATTTTTTATTTCTTAATTTTATGCAGTAGCGAATCACTTTGATAGGGAACTTTTCCAGAAGGAACTACTTTACTAGCTTTTTCTAAATGCGTTTCCTGGTCATCGAAGAATATATGAGCTCCATATGCATCTAATACTTTATCCTTATCCAGACCTCCAAGAAAATAGGCTTCATCTACATAGACACCCCATTTTCGAAGCGTCTTAATCACTCTCATATGAGAAGGTGCATTTCTTGCTGTGACGATTGCGATGCGGAGTGGTGATAGTTCGATCCTTGTTGGGAGATGTTCTTGAATTTTTGATAATTTGATTAAAAGTTTTGCAAAAGGTCCTTCTTTTAATGGATCATTTTCATGTTCTTCTTCATATTGTTGAAATGCATCAATTCCTTCTGTTTTATATCGAAGTTCTGATTCTTCAGAAAACAAAACAGCATCTGCATCAAAAGCAATTTTAACGCGATTATCAATTGGATTGAAAGCTTTTGGTGGAGCATAAATATAAGCAGCTGCACAGGTTTTCGAATCGATTACAGATTGCACATCGTGTTCATCTTTAGATAAAAATAAATCTAAACTAAAAGCATCAATGTAAGGGGATAGAGGTTCGCCACCTGATAAGGCAACTCTGGATATATCAAGTTCAAATTTTTTGAGCGTATTTAAGATACGAACTCCGGTTTCAGGACTATTCCTGGACATCACGATAACTTCTACAATTCTTTTGTTAGCTTGTTTATTTAATTCTAATAAACTTTGAATCAGATAAAATGCTGTTCCCGGTTTTAAAGTTTGATCTTCATTTTCAAGTTGATATTTGCGATACCCTTCAATTCCCTCTATTTCAAAAACTTGGTTTTCTTTTTCTAAATCAAATAATGCCCTGGTGCTTACTCCGATTACTAAGATTTCTGAAAGGTCTATAGACATAAATGAATAATTTTATTTCAAGTTTCAGAATGAAAAAATAAATCTTGTTTTATTAAAAAACGTTTTGTGAATCCAGAGGATTTTATGGGTATTGAATTTTTCATTTAGGAAGATACCATGAAATCGAAATTTGTAATTAAGTCAATAAATTTTTCCAAGAGATTTTTTGGTTGATTATTTCTTCTATTGCAGAAATTGGAATCCGTTCTTGTTTTAAACTATCCCGATCCCGTATGGTAACCGTATTATCATTCAGGGTATCAAAATCAATGGTAATACAACAAGGTGTGCCGATTGCATCTTGTCGGCGATATCTTCTTCCGATGGCATCTTTATCATCATACTGACATAAAAATGATAATTTTAAATCATCAAAAATCATTTTCGCTTTTTCAACTAACTCAGGTTTGTTTTTTACTAAAGGTAAGATGGCACATTTTACAGGCGCCAATGCAGGATGTAATTTTAAAACAATGCGAGTCGATGCCTCTCCTTCTGCATCTGGTACTTCTTCTTCTTGATATGCATTACTCAACAATGCTAAAAACATTCTGTCGCAACCAATGGAAGTTTCAACTACATAAGGAATATAATTTTCATTAGACTCTGGATCAAAGTACTGCAATTTTTTTCCAGACATTTCCTGGTGACTCCTTAAGTCAAAGTCTGTTCTTGAGTGGATTCCTTCTAATTCTTTAAATCCGAATGGAAAATCAAACTGAATATCTACTGCAGCATTTGCATAATGTGCAAGATTTTCATGTTCATGGAATCTTAATTTTGATGCAGGAGTACCTAAGGCCAGATGCCACTTTATTCTGTATTCTTTCCAGTATTCATACCATTGCATTTCTTCTCCTGGTTTTACAAAAAATTGCATCTCCATTTGTTCGAATTCCCGCATCCGAAAAATAAACTGGCGGGCTACAATTTCGTTTCGGAATGCTTTTCCAATTTGTGCAATTCCGAAAGGTATTTTTTGTCGGGTTGTTTTTTGAACATTTAAAAAATTTACAAATATCCCTTGAGCTGTTTCAGGTCTAAGATATAGTTTTCCTTCTTCACCAGCAATATTTCCCAATTGCGTATTAAACATTAAATTAAATTGTCTCACCTCGGTCCAATTTCTGGATCCAGAATCAGGATCTACAATTTCACAATCTTCAATGATTTTTTTTAATTCAGCCATATCATTTGCAGACATAGCCTCTGTAAGTCTTTTATTTATCTGTTCTTGTTTTGTTTTATATTCGACCACTCTTGGATTCGTTTGCCTATATAAAGTTTCATCAAAACTTTCTCCAAAACGAGCTTTTGCTTTTTCAACTTCTTTCGTAATTTTTGCTTCCAATTTATCCATAAAATCTTCAATCAATTGGTCAGCACGGAATCGCTTTTTAGAATCTTTATTATCAATTAATGGATCATTAAACGCATCCACATGGCCTGAGGCTTTCCAGATTTTAGGATGCATGAAAATGGCGGAATCAAGACCTACTATATTCTGATGCATTTGCACCATACTTTTCCACCAATAACTTTTAATATTATTTTTTAACTCTACACCATTTGGTGCATAATCATAAACGGCGCTTAGTCCATCATAAATTTCTGAAGATGGATAAATAAAACCATATTCTTTACAATGTGAGGTAAGTTTTTTAAATAAATCTTCCACTTGTGGTAAATTAAAAATTAAAACTGTAAAATTGATATATTATTTTCGAACGGTATATTAATTGAATAATAATCTTTTTATTTATTTATTACTTAAAATTAATTAAGGTTTTGAATATTATCTATTTTGCGAATTGATATTATTATTTATGAATAGATACTTCATTTAAAATCGCCTGAATATTATTTTAAGTATAATTTCACCACCATTGTTTTTTAATTTTTCCAAAGTGGTCGATCTATGAATCCGTTACATTCTTTTTAGGAATACCTTTCCCTTGTTTGAAGGAACAAAAAAACACAGTCAAATGGTACTTATTAAATGTCAATGTTGGCATAAACTGCATGATCTTCAATGAATTTTCTACGAGGAGGAACATCATCGCCCATAAGAATTTCAAAGAGATCATTGTAGACAAACCCTTCTTCGGTAACTCTGGGTTGTGCAGAACCAAGATCTTCAATAAACACCTGTTTAAGAATTCGCCTTGCTGGATCCATAGTAGTTTCCCAAAGTTGTTCGGCATTCATTTCTCCAAGACCTTTATAGCGTTGTAAATGCACACTATCTTCTTTCCCTTTTCCTAATTCGGCAGTAAAAAGTGCGCGTTCTTCTTCAGTCCAGGCGTATTTTGATTCTTTTCCTTTTTTAACTAAATATAAAGGTGGTCTGGCAATATATAAATGACCTTTGTCAATAATCTCTTTCATATAACGAATGAAAAAAGTAAGTATTAAAGTCGTGATATGACTTCCATCAACGTCGGCGTCGCACATGATAATAATCTTGTGATAGCGTAACTTATCCGTATTTAATCTTCGATTTCCATCTTCATCTTCAAAAATATGCACACCCATTGCTGTAAACATATTCTTGATTTCTTCATTTTCATAAATTTTATATTCTAAGGCTTTTTCAACATTGAGAATTTTTCCACGTAATGGAAGGATTGCTTGAAATTGACGATTACGACCTTGTTTTGCGGTTCCACCTGCAGAATCTCCCTCGACTAAAAATAATTCAGATTCTTCTGCTGAGCGAGAAGAGCAATCTGCAAGTTTACCAGGTAAGCCACTTCCTGTTAATATATTTTTGCGTTGGACCATTTCACGGGCTTTCCGTGCAGCATGACGAGCCGTTGCAGCAAGAATTACTTTATCTACAATCTTTCGAGCTTCCCGAGGATTTTGTTCTAAAAAAGCTAATAAGGCATCCCCTACAATTCTTGATACCACACCTACTACTTCAGAGTTACCAAGTTCTCCTTTTGTTTGTCCTTTAAACTGTGGTTCTGGGACTTTAACGGATATAACACCCGTTAAACCTTCCCTGAAATCCTCACCACTAATTTCCATTTTTAACTTTGTAAACATACCCGTTTGATCCCCGTATTGTTTAAAAACACGGGCAAGCGCTCTACGAAATCCACTGACATGCGTACCGCCATCACGGGTATAAATATTATTAACATACGCTAATACATTTTCCTGGAAACCGGAATTGTATTGCATAGCAACTTCAACTTCTATATTTTCTTCTTTTCCAGTTACATGAATCACGGAATCTGAAATCGGCGTTCTGCCTTGATCTAGGAATCTAACAAATTCTTGTAGTCCGCCTTCAGAAAAGAAGGTTTCTTCTTTGAGATGTCCTTCTCGTTCATCCTTTAAATAAATTGTTAGACCACTATTAAGATATGATAACTCCCGTAATCTTTGGGCCAGGATTTCATAATGATATTCTAAAGTTTCAAAAATTTCAGAATCTGGTTTAAAAATGATAGTTGTACCTCGGGATTGGGATTCGCCGATTTGCTTTACATCGCCCAAAGGTTTCCCGCGTTCATATTCCTGCATATAAACCTTTCCTTCTCTGCGTACTTCAGCCCTAACATAAGACGATAAGGCGTTTACACAAGAAACACCTACCCCATGTAAACCACCAGAAACTTTATAAGAGTCTTTATCGAATTTTCCACCCGCATGAAGTACCGTCATCACTACTTCTAATGCAGATTTTTGCAGTTTTTCATGCAGATCGACCGGAATACCCCGACCGTTATCTTCTACTTTAATTGAATTATCAGGTAAAATATTGACTAATATATGGGTACAATGCCCTGCCAAATGCTCGTCGATGGAGTTATCAACAACCTCCCAAACCAAATGATGTAATCCTTTTATATCAGTACTTCCGATATACATCCCAGGTCTTCTTCTTACGGCTTCTAAACCTTCCAGAGCTTGAATACTCGATGCACTGTAATCTCCGCCTTTTTCTATCATAATTTGCTTTTAAAAATGGTGGACAAAGATACTAATTCAGGTCGATAAAAACTGAGCTAATTTGTTAATAATGAAGATATTTCAAATAAATAAAATAGTTATGCTTAGGTCTATTTTAGAATTCAAATTACCTTCTGCTTTTCCTTTGAATTTAAGCAGATTTAAAGGTGGGTAAAACTGTCGAATTTGCCATTGGGATTAACAATGGAAAAGTAATCAAACAAAAAACCCTCTCTTATTCCAAATGAATTAAAGAGGGTTTTTTGTTTTTAGATTAGAAAATGACTTTTAAAGAATTGAATTTTTATTTCAAAAAAGATTTCAATTTTTTCTCCAACTCATATTCGTCTCCTGGTGTATAACCATTGTGTGTATAAAGGATCGTGCCGGTAGCATCTACAACAAATGTTTGTGGAATAGATTGAAAGTTTAAGTTGCGAAGCATATCTTTGTTTTGATCAGAAAGTATGGTGAATTGCCACGCTTTTTGAGAAGCTAATGGTTTTACTTTATTTAATGCTTGCGCATCATCAATGGTAATAGCCACCACTTCAATTCCGAGTTTCTTCCATTCTGGATAAAGATGGTGAATTGCATCTAATTCTTTTTTGCAAGGAGAGCACCAGGTAGCCCAAAAACTAATAACAGTTAATTTATTTTTGGCGAAACTAGCATTCAAATTGACCGATTTGCCATCCAAGGATTTTAAATTAGCAGTCGGAAATTTCTTATCTCCCATTGTAAAAGATAAAAGAAAAAGACTCGCTAAAAGGACTGTAAATTGAAAAATTTTCATTTGTAGGTTTTAATTTAATTAACAACGTAAAATTCTTTAAAATAATCCGTTACTTTATACCATCATAAATCTTTTAACGAATGATTAACCAGAAACTTAAGATTGTATTATTACATGCTATCTTATTGATATTCACTAATTTAAAAGCTCAGGAAACCTTATTATTGGGTGGTGGATTTCAAACAAATGCCAATTTATTTATTCGCGACAGTCAAATAGGTGCATTTAACATCCCGCAATATGACCACCAATTATTTGGTTCTGAATCCTGGTTGGATCTAAACGCTTCCTATCAGGGTTTTTCAGGTGGAATCAGATTTGATGCATTTAATAATTCCAATTTATTAAATCCGGTAAGTTCATATACCGAATATGGTATCGGAAAATGGTATATCCAAAAGGAAACCGATCATTTTGAAGTCCAGGCAGGTTATATCTATGACCAAATTGGCAGTGGGATTATCTATCGCGCGTATGAAGAGCGTGCACAGCTCATTGATAATGCGCTTATTGGGGTTTCCGGAAGATATAAATTTAATAATAATTGGGCCATTAGAGGATTTACAGGAAAACAAAGGAATTTGTTTGAATCTTATAATTCCATTCTAAAAGGAATCGCTTTAAATGGTTTTTATAAGCCAACGGATTCAAGTAGTTGGAGTATAGCACCCGGTTTCGGTTTTGTAAATCGCACACTCGGTGAAGAACTTGTGACACAAATTACCTCAATCGTCGGATCTTATGAAAAAGAAGACCAGTTTGAACCATATTATAATAGCAATGCTTTTACGGTATTTAATAATCTTAGTTGGAAAGATATAAGCTGGTATGTTGAAGCTGCCTTTAAACCAAAGGATATATATTACGATCCGAATGCAATCCGACAATTACCGCTAGGACAATCGACCTTAGGAAAGTTGGTTTCAAAAAAAGGAAGCGTCCTCTATACAAGTTTAAGCTATACAAAAAATCAATTTGGCTTAACTTTAGAAGCAAAACGTACAGAAGGATTTAGTTTTAGATCTGAACCTTTGCTTACCTTGAACAAAGGATTGGTAAATTTTATACCACCGATGGCAAAAATTAATACCTATAGACTTACCGCAATATATTATCCGGCTACACAGTTTTTAGATGAAATGGCTTTTCAAGCAGATCTTAAATATGGTCTTGGTGAAAATTGGTTTTTTTCAGTAAATTATTCTAACATTCGAGATAAAGATTTTAAAACTAAATTTTACAATGAAATTTATTTGGAAGTAATTTATAAAAATGAAGATAAATGGCAACTTACAGGAGGAATTCAAAGACAGGTATTTAATCAGGAATTGTATTATAGTCATATTGACGAACCAGATGTAGAAACCTTTACACCGTTTGCAGAATTTCTATATAAATTTAATCGTAAAACGTCCCTTCGCATAGAAACTCAATATATGGATAATAAGGAAGATATTGGAAGCTGGATTTATGGCTTGGCAGAATTGGGTTTTGCACCCCATTGGTTAATTGAAGTATCAGATATGTATAATACCAAACCTACAAAAGGGAAAACAGCTTTGAATTATCCATCAGCTGGCCTTGTTTTTTCAAAGGGATCTAATCGATTTGCCTTGCGTTATACGAAACAAATTGAAGGCATTATTTGCTCTGGAGGTATTTGCAGATTAGAACCTGCATTCAGTGGAATTCGCGCAAGCATAACAAGCACCTTTTAATTCAAAAAATTATGAAATCAATATATCAAATTAAATTTGCAATTCTTGTTTTTTTTCTTTCCGGATTTTTTTCTTGTGCGGATTGGGAACAAACAATAAATCTTCCAAATAATAACCCAACAACTTCAAAACGAGTAGTCGTCATTGAAGAATTTACCGGTGCATCCTGTGTTAATTGTCCACCAGGAATTATTCAATCAAAATTAATTCAAGATTTGTATCCCAACAATGTAATTGTGATCGCAGTACATTCAAAATTTTTAGCACAACCAGCTACCAAAGGACAAGCCGATTTAAGAACTCCAGATGCCCAATTAATTGAAGATTTTTTAGGTAGTTGGTTTGCAAAACCGGAAGCTGCTTTTAATCGATTTTATGATGTTTCAGGACAAACTTATCGCTTTGGAACTCCGGATACCTGGAGAACATTTGTTGAAACTGAATTAAAGAAAGATCCACAAGTAGAATTGAAAATTGCAAGTGAATTTAATGATGCAACGCGAGAATTAAAAGTAAAATTAAGTGTAAAAGGTTTGTTAGCAATCTCAAAATCTATTCATTTGCATTGTGGAATTACAGAATCTGAAATCATTGCAGACCAATTGGATAACTCCGGAAAGTTGGTAGATTTTGAACATAATCATGCACTTCGAAAAATGATCACTTCTATAGCTGGCGATAAAATTGCAAGTAGTATTTCTGTAGGCGAACTATTTGAAAAGGAATATAGTTTTGTGCTACCTCAAGATTCCATCTTATGGAATCCAATCCATTGTGATGTATTTGCTTATGTTTCTTTAGATGAAAATGAAAAGTATATTCTTCAAGCTGCGGAAACCAAAGTGAAATAATTCAAAAATCGCAAAGACGCGAAGGGAGGAACGCGGAGAGCGCAAAGAGGATAGAGTAGGTTGGAAGATCGCAAAGAGGATAGAGTTGGGGGAAGATCGCAAAGTGGATATGATTGGGGGAAGATCGCAAAGTGGATATGGTTGGTGGAAGAGCGCAAAGTGGATAGAGTAGGTTGGAAGTTCGCAAAGAGGATAGAGTTGGGGGAAGAGCGCAAAGTGGAAATAGTTATGGGAAGATCGCGAAGAGGAAAGAGATTTGGGAAGATCGCGAAGAGGAAATGGTTTGGGGAAGTTCAATTCGAATTCTAATAAACCTTTTTAGTTTTCAAATTAAAGGGTTTCAATAAATAAGTACCTTGATTCAATAAAAAGTGTTTTCAATTCTGGTTGGAAGGCTATATTCTATTTTATCTTTGAATTTCATTATTTGTTATCTGGAAATTCAAATTTTATGAATGAAAATGAAATATCCAAAATTGCTGTTGATTGTGCTTATAAAGTCCATAAAACTTTGGGTCCTGGGTTGTTGGAAAGTGTGTATGAAGAGTGTTTAAATTATGAGTTTTCATTATCCGGTTTAAAAATAAACAGGCAGATGCCCCTGCCAGTTATTTACAATTCTATTAAAATGAATATTGCATATCGAGTTGATTTTTTAATTAATGACAAAGTTATTATTGAAATAAAGGCAATCGAAGGCTGGCATGATATTCATGCTGCACAAGTGCTAACGTATCTAAAACTTTCAAAATGTAAATTAGGATTGTTAATTAATTTTAATGTTACTTTAATAAAATATGGGATTAAAAGAATAGTATTTAAATTAGACAATTAACTAATTTTGAAGTGTGTTTAATTTGTTGCTTTATCGTGTTGGACGGTTTGTAAAACTTTGAATCACATGGAAAACTCAATTTAATAATCCCAAAGACACGGAGAAATATCGCAAAATTCGCAAAATTAAATGGCCGATGGCAGTTGTCATATCGAAACCTAAAAATGCTCGTTGGATTGGATGCTAATTTATTCTCAGCGTATAATCAATGTAGCTAATCTTGGACTTTTATTAAGATGATTGATTTTAGATTCACTTAATAATCCTTAACTTCGCGCTTTAATATAAATTTATGAGAATTTCATTAAACTGGCTAAGGAACTATATTGACATATCTGAAACTCCAGAAGAAATTTCAAATATTCTTACTTCTTTAGGTCTTGAAGTGGAAAGCCTGGAAATTGAAGAAGAAATTAAAGGAGGGTTAAAGGGAGTTATCGTAGCCGAAGTTGTTGAATGTTGGAAACATCCCGGAGCAGATCGCTTGCATCTTACAAAAGTAAATACTGGTGCCGGGGAATTGCTTCAAGTAGTTTGCGGTGCGCCGAATGTTGCTGCAGGTCAAAAAGTTTTTTTAGCAACGGAAGGAACAACTTTATATCCTTTTTCAGGTGAATCGTTTACAATAAAAAAAGGAAAAATACGTGGAGAAGCTTCTGATGGAATGTTGTGTGCTGAAGATGAATTAGGGATCAGTGCAAATCATGATGGACTTTTAATTCTGAATCCTGATGCAGTACCTGGAACTCAAGCCAGTGAATATTTGAATTTAAGCTCAGATATTATTTTTGAAATAGGATTGACTCCAAATCGAGCAGATGCAACAAGTCATTTAGGAGTCGCAAAGGATTTACTTGCATGGTACAGAGTTCACAAGGATCCAAACAAAAAATTAATCGAACTGGACGTGGCAGATTTAATTAATTCTACTTCGAAAATGAAAATAGAAGTGGAAGTAGAAGATACTAATTTATGCCCAAGATATAGTGGAATTTGTATTTCTGGAATTAAAGTTCAGGAATCTCCTGTATGGTTGAAAAAAGCTATCCGAAGTATGGGGTTAAATCCTATTAATAACGTAGTCGATGTAACTAATTTTATTATGTATGAAATGGGCCAACCATTGCATGCATTTGATTATGACCACATAAAAGGGCATTTAATAAAAGTTAAAACATTAGAATCCGGTAAAACTTTTAAAACCTTAGATGGAGTAGATCGCAAATTGATGGGTTCAGATTTAATGATTTGCGATGGATCTGATCAACCACTTTGTCTAGCTGGTGTTTTTGGCGGAATTGGATCTGGTGTGAGTGATGCTACTACAAAAATATTTATTGAATCTGCACATTTTAATGCTTCCGCTGTTCGAAAAAGTAGCATGTCGCATGTATTGAGAACACAATCTGCTAAATGTTTCGAAAAGGGGAGTGATCCAAATATTACTATTTTTGCATTGAAACGTACAGTGTATTTATTAAAGCAAATTGGGGATGCTAATATAGATTTTCCTTTAATTGATTTATATCCAAATCCCATTAATCCATCTGAAATTAATTTAAATATTGAAAACGCCATACAACTATCGGGACTAAGTATTAACACAGAAGAAATAAAGCAAGTGCTGTTTGCATTAGATATGGAGTTGCAAGATTTGCAAAATGGGAATCTTATGGTGTCTGTTCCTACAAATAAACCGGATGTAAAACGTGCAGCCGATTTAGTTGAAGAAATTAGCAGAGTTTATGGATTTGATAAAATTCCAATACCTGGAAAAATTCAAATTTCATTTCAACAACATATTGCATCGAATTATTTATTGCGAAAGCAAATTGCAGCATGGTTAACTTCAAATTCATTGCATGAAATCATGAGTTTGTCATTCGTAAAATCTGATATTTGTTTGCAATCGGATGCCTGGAAAGCGAAAGATTTAGTTTATATTCACAATACCTCCAATGTACATCTTGATGCCATGAAGCCTTCTATTTGTATTGGTGGCTTGGAAGCAATTCAATTTAATTCGAACAGACAACAATCTGATTTAGGAATTTATGAAATGGGGAGAGAATATATTGTAAGCAATGGACAAATTCTGGAGAAGGAAAAATTAGGAATTTGGTTGACAGGATTTCAAACCCAAACACATTGGTCCAATCCAAAACCTGCGACCCAGGATTTTTTTAAATTAAAGTCAATTGTTGATGGTATTGTAAGCGTATTAAACATAAATCAATTTTCCTTAACTGAAATTAAGTCGGATGTTATTTTTGAATTTGGTGTTCAATATTTATTAAATAATAATATAGTTATAAAGGCCGGTAAACTTTCGAAGAAATTAAGCTCATTATTTGATTTGAAAAAAGAGGTTTGGTTTGCTGAATTTGATTTGGAATTAATTTTTAGTGCTATTCCAACGGAGCGAATGCCATTCAAAGAATTTAGTAAGTTTCCCCAGGTTAAAAGAGACCTCGCATTAGTAATAGATAAAAAAGTGGAATTTCAAGTTCTCAAAGAAATTGCAGTTCGGCAAACTGGTGACCTTCTAAAAGAGCTTCAATTGTTTGATGTTTACGAAAATGCGGACCAAATTGGTGCAAATAAGAAATCATATGCACTTAGCTTTACTTTTGAAAGTCTGGATCGCCAAATGAGCAGCGAGGAGATGGAGCAACTGATGAATGGATTAATTAAAGTCTATGAAAAGGAAGTTGGCGCATTCATAAGAAAATAAGAGGATTGTTTTATTCCTCTCTTGTATTCTAAATTGCACTATTTATTTACTATGATACAACATTATTTATTTCATATAAACTGTTGATGAAATCAAATACTGAAATAGCAATTCAAGTAAGTTGGATTAGTATACTTTCCAATTTATGTTTAGCCGCTTTAAAGTGGGTAGTTGGTTATTTTGGTAATTCATATGCTTTGATTGCAGATGCAATTGAATCTACAGGAGATATTTTTTCTTCGGTACTTGTTTTATTTGGAATCAAGTATGCACATCGACCACCGGATAAAAATCATCCATATGGTCATGGTAGATTGGAACCACTAATAACATTTATCGTAGTAGCATTTTTAGTAACTTCAGCAGTATGGATTGCCCTTACAAGTATTAAGAATATTCAAACACCACATGAAATCCCTAAAAGTTTTACTTTAATATTTCTGGCAGTTGTTATTTTAGGAAAGGAATTATTATTTCGAATTATTACCAAGCGGACTATAAATATTAAAAGTAGTTCTTTAAAGGCAGATGCCTGGCATCATCGCAGTGACGCAATCACTTCTCTTGCGGCATTTATTGGTATTAGCATTGCAATTATTTTAGGAAAGGGATATGAATCTGCAGATGATTGGGCGGCATTATTTGCCTCATTTATAATATTATACAATAGTTATTTAATTTTCAGACCGGCATTGAGTGAGATTATGGATGAGCACCTATATGACGACCTGATCCTTGAAATTCGTAATAGTTCGAAGGCTATACCTGGAATTCTCGGTACTGAGAAGTGTTTAGTCCGGAAACATGGTAGTAATTTTTTAATCGATTTACATATTATTGTAGACGGTCAATTAACAGTCCATGAAGGGCATCGTATAGCACATGAATTAAAAGCCCACCTTCAGCAAGAAATTCCACATATTAAGGATGTATTGATCCATGTAGAGCCAGATGTCTGAGTTGAATTACAATAATCTGAATGAAAATCAGATACGGTGAAGGATACTTACAAAGTTTATAATTAATTTTGGGATACAATGGAGCACTTTGGAAACACTCAGAGCTCAATGCTGGAATTGATTATTAACGCGCAAGCCGAGTTACAAAAGCTAAATTTGCTTAATTGATATGGACTCATCAGCGATTTAATGAAACTATGGCGAGCTTCGCGATGATGCGTTTTAATTCAAATTCCCAAATTTGTCGTCTAAATCAGGAATCACATAAATACAACTAAAGTCCTATAAATTTTAGAATATTATTGCAATATCTTTAAGTTTAAATAGCAAAGGTTCGTAGTTTGGAATGATTCGAGTAAGTATAATAGAGAATGATAAGTTTCTTTGCGAAACTTTACGTGTAGTGCTTAATGCAAAAAATGTTATTGAAGTGGTATCCATCTATTTGAATGGGGAGGACGCACTTAAGGAGCTACCCAAACTCAAGCCAGATATAGTATTAGTTGATATTGATCTGGGCTTAAAAAAGATGAATGGCATCGAATGCATCACACGTTTAAAACCGGAATTGCCGGATACTCAATTTTTGATATTGACCATTTTTGATGAGCATCAAAAAGTATTTGATGCCTTGTCAGCCGGTGCTCTTGGTTATGTATTAAAATCAGACAAGCCAGAAAAAATAATCAATGCGATTCAAGATCTGCATGAAGGTGGCGCACCCATGAGTCCATCTATTGCCAGGAAAATAGCTTTAACATTTAGCCATGAGAACCATATAAATCCTTTAAATGCTTCTTTGCTTACCTCCAGAGAAAAAGAAGTTATTGAACTAATATCAAAAGGAAAGCTAGAAAAAGAGGTAGCAAACGAATTATTTATTAGTTATAAGACAGTCAAAACACATATTACGAATATTTATACAAAGCTGCAGGTGAATACCAGGGTGGAGGCTTTGAATAAGTATTTTGGAAGGTGAAGTTTTGGATTTTAAAAATATTCAAATATTAAAATTGAGTTTCAATTGTGTTCCATTGTTATCACTGTTTACTTCCATAGTTCCCTTAATATCAGCCATTCGTTGTTTTATATTATTTAGTCCATTCCCATTACCCATAACACTTGATTGATCAGAATTAAAACCAATTCCATTATCTTGTATACGGATGGATATGTTTTTGTCTGGTTCAGAATTAATATAAACACTTATCTCAGAAGCCTTACCGTGTTTTAATGCATTGTTGATTGCTTCTTTAACGCAAAGAAAAATTTGTTTGCGCTGTTCGCCTGTTAATAGAATCTCCGGAACCGGATCCTGAGAAAATACATCGATTCTGGTTTTTATTTTTTCATTGAGTTCATTGCAATATCTTCTGATAAACAATACCATTGAATTGAGACTATCATCTTTAGAATTAATCGTCCATATAATTTCACGGATGCGTTGATTGAGTTCTGCACTTGATTTTAAAATTTTTTCTACTTCTGTACTGAATTCAGGATATTTGATAGCTGAATTTTCTTTAAGGTAATTGGATAATAAATGAATTGCAGATAATCCGGAGCCTAAATCATCATGCATGTCTCTGGATATACGTGAGCGCTCTCCTTCGAGTGCCAATGTTTTTTCAATTTCGATTCTTTGTATCGCTAATAGCTTTTGTGTACGTAACCGAAACATCCAATAAACAATCATAATTGCTGCAATCAATATCAAAGTCCTGAACCACCAGGTCTGCCACCATGGTGGAAGAATTCTGAAAGAGAATTTTGCCGGATCATTATTCATAATACCTTCCGGACTTGTCGACTTTACTAAAAACGTATAAGTTCCGGGTATCAAAGTGGAGTACGAAACAGCTGACCTATTATCTGAAGGCGCCACCCAATCATTATCAGCTCCTTCTAGCTTCCATGAAAACCGGTATCCTTTAGATCTTGAAAAATCTAGTGTTCCAAACGCGAATGATAAGGCGTTTTTAAAGTAGGGTAATTCTATATCATCTTGAGACAACAGCGCTGAACAATCTTTTTCCAATACTCTGAATTCTGATATAATAGTTTTTGGTTTATTCTTCTGAAGATACAAATCTTCGATTGCTACATAAGTTAAGGGTTCAATATTTCCCAATATCAAGGTGCTATCATTTTTTAGAGTTAGCCGTTGTGCTCCACCTAAACAATCATATATTTTATATCGTCCAGTCCTAGCATCATAATTAACTACATTTGCATTATTCGAAAACCAAACCGTGTTATTTTTTCCTTGAATAACATCAAAACATCTCGGTATAATTCCTGGAACAGTTCTCGATGCATGATGAAAACGTTCTCCATCAAACCATCCGGCACCTCCTTCAATCGAAGCAAACCAAACTCTATCTGATTTATCGACCATAATTGTCCGCAATTGGGGAATCGCAAGATAAGTTGGATCTTCAGGATCATACATCCACTTACTCCATTCTTTTTTGTCAATATTATATCTACCTAGACCATTTACTAACCTCATCCACAAGTTATTCTTTGAATCCCGACGAATCATGTTAGGCAAAGTATTGAATTCTCCTCCATAAATCAAGGTGTCGCAACTGATAAATTCAATGGTTCCTTTTTCAATATAATACTTATATAGACCTGTCTTTGACTCTGAAATCCAAAATATAGGATTTCCATTCTCACAT
The DNA here is from genome assembly GCA_016717265.1 of Saprospiraceae bacterium. NCBI lineage: Bacteria > Pseudomonadati > Bacteroidota > Saprospiria > Saprospirales > Saprospiraceae > Saprospiraceae bacterium. Next base: position 3,982,701 of record JADKFX010000001.1, on the reverse strand, counting down.
TGATAATGATTGCAAGAGCTTTGTCCAAATATCTTTAAAGATTCTTCATTTGGAATAATAGGATATTTTTCAATTCCAACAGGATTGGTTTTTAAAATAAAAAAACCTTGTTCACATGCAAACCAATGTTCTCCATTATCCACCTGAAAAAAGAATCCACCTTCCGGTAATCCATTCACTTTAATAAAATATGAAGAATCCATTGGTTTGATAAAAAATCCGGTATTTGTTCTCAAATACTCATTACCGAAATCATCCACTGTAATATTTTGAATGTATTTTTTATTCTTTGTGGTATCATTTGGTCCTAATGGAAAAATAAGATAATTTTTCTTTATACTATAGTTGAATTTACTTACCCCTGCATTTCGCATACTAATCCAAACATTGCCTTCATCATCTCCTGTCAGGTAGCTGAACATTTTTCCACCTAGAGGAAATCCACCTTTATCTTGTGAAGTAAGTAATGAGATTTGCATTTTCTGAGCATCAAGAAATAACAAGCCATGATCCGCAGAGGTAAACCAATAATTGCCACGAAGATCCTGGTAGTAAAATTCTTGCTCTTTTTCAGGATGACCCGGATACATAGTATTTTGAAGTTCATAGAAATATGCTTTGCGAGCGTTAAGATCAAATTTTGTAAACGGTTTATTGTTAGCCAGGCACCAAAAAAAACCATCTCTTGACCAGAAAAACGCAGTACGTTTTAAAATGTCTTCACTTTCATTCCAAAGACACATAAGCTCAGACTTGAGGTCATTTTCAAAATGTTCGATTTTATTATTCTCAGTTTCAATACTACAAAAACCAAGATTTGTAGAAACCACCCACATCTTTTTGTTGATCACATCAGGATAAACTGTAGATATTGCCAACTTGCCAGTTTTGTTTTCATCATCAATTTGGTAAAAATCAATATGCCTTTTATTTGGATTGATTTTTAGAAATCCTTGTTTGCTATTCCATGGTAACCAGATGTTTCCTTTATCATCCATTTCAAACTTTGCTCCGGTAAGTCCAGTCAATATTGGTGTATTTGGATTATTTGGTGAGCGAAGAAATCGTGTAATACAGGAATCTATTGGCAGCTTAGGATCCATCATCGACAAACACGAATGATTGTTAATCCAATAGTTGCCTAACTTATCCATAATAATATTTCCATGCAAAGCCTCAGGCATTGCATGGGTATTGAAGCGATCATAAGGATAATGTTTGAGATTTGTGCCGTCCCACCGGTCGAGGCCGCCTAATGTGCAAAACCAAATATATCCTTTAGGATCTTTATAAACTGATATCACAGTGCCAGTACGAAATCCAAAATTGTCATACGTATAATTTGTAAATCCGATTTGCGTGTGCTGACTATATAATGTTGTAATAGCAACCTTTAAATATAGAATAAAGAAAGCCAGGCAATATTTCAATTTAAAAAATTTATTGTCAGCTATATTTTCTGTTCTAAGCCTAAGAAAACAATTGTGATTAAAAATCATCGCCTAAATATAATAACATAAATTGATTATTTAATTGCAAAATAGTGAATTCAACTATTGAGGGAATATTGGCCTGTTGAATATGCAAGTATTAGCCAATTCAATTAGAATAAATATTGACTCCAAATGGAGTCATAATAATATACGACTAAAGTCGTATTGATGGAAGCATTATATATCCAGACCTTTGAAATGCGAAAGATTGTTATGAGTATTATTAGAAATTCAGTGACTAATGAGTAGATTAATAAAAATTCCGAATGTAGGATACTGTGTTATTTTTTTAATAGGTACCAATGTTAGCTGCCAAAACAGCAACTCATATCCAGCTTCTAATGATAAAGGCAATTTAATCAATTCAAGTATGCGTAATTTAGTTCACGCGGATCCATTTATTGGAACCTTTAAAGGAAGTATCGAAAATAATTCAGTTACAATACAAATTAGTGATGCTTCGGCTGAAGAGTATAATTTCTATTTTAATGGGCAAGGTCCTGATAGAATCAAAAAAACAGGCAGTATAATTAAGATGCATGGAGCTGGTGTATCATTTGCTCTAGAACCAAATGGTGAAGGCTTACTATTAACTGGAAACGGAAAAAATGTCATACTAGAAAGGGAGAATCAAAACGAACATCAAAATAGTTCACAACAATACCAAACTGAAAATGATCAATTTATTGGAACTTATGATATGGTCGCTAATGGACAAAACTTAGGTAAAGTTTCTATAAAACATACCGGAGGTAATAATTACAAATTGACAACTGGACAAGGAGAAGACCTTGCACAAAAAAATGGAGATCAATTGAAAGGTACCAGTTCAGGAACTCCTTTTACTATTCAACGAAATGGTCAGAACTTAGTTTTAAATCTGCAAGGAGTTGATTTTTTGCTGACAAATAGGCAAGCCCTCACAGCAAGTCAATCGAATTCTGGGAATGGACAAATCGATCAACGATTATTGGGTAGCTGGAGCGGTTCTACTGCAAGAAGTGGAAGTTCCTCGCAACAAACTTATAGGTTCAATTCAGACGGTAGTATGCAATACCAATATTCCTATTCAGCTGGCGGTAATGGCTGGTCAGGAGGGGCAACATCAGATCCGGTTGAAACGGCGACTTTTTCAGTTAGTAATTTGAACGCAAATGGTGGAATTCTAATTATAAATGGACAGCAAATTGAGTATGAATTTTCAAATTTTGCAGGTGAGGAGAAATTGATTTTAGGAAATAAGTTGCTAAAGAAGGTTTATTAAAAAAAAATTTCATTCAAGATGCCTAAATCTTAATTTATAAATTTTTTGAATTTAGTAGAACTATTTGTTATTATTGGACAAATACAAAAGCAATATTTTGATGGAATTATTTAAAAGTTAAAATAATTCACATTTGTCTTTACATTTTAAAAGTAAGCTTACAATAATTTAGTATTAATAAAATTAAATATTGTTAGGAATAATTGGGGTAGCTTAAAAATTATAAGTAAAAGTGAGCTGGTTTGTGATGATTTGTGATTACGTTTTGACAGAGATATTAAAATTTGGCAATACTAAATATATAGTTTAATTGATTCTGGTGTTGCTATTAATATAGGTAGAAACTCATTAGAGTAAAATATTTTAAAGGCAATGAAAATTTGCAGGATGAGTAAGTTAGTATGACTAAAATTTACTATTATGTATAAAATTTATTTTTTATTTATTTTATTTTTTGGAAACAACGTTTTATATGCGCAAAGTTATGATTATAATCTTAATGCTAGACAAAATGAAATAAATGCTTTTTCAAATTTCTCCGAAGATGATTTTGGTAAGAACAATATTAATGCATATCTTCTATCATACATAACTTGGCTGATGTATCCTGAAAGATTAGCGAAAAATTTAAGCGATTCAAATAATAGTTCAGCAATCACTCAATATTCTAATTTGGAGTTTTCTCAAGCTTTTAAATATAGATTTTTACATATGTTTTGTGATATACCCCCACTTATGCCTTCAACAATAGATATAAAATATGAAGGCAAAGAAAAACTAGAAAATAATGATATTGATTATTTTAAATATAATTATTCTTATAAAATTAATTACATTAAAAGTTTACATAATAGCAAGGATAAGCTAAAACTATATATATCTTTAAAAAATGAAATTGAAAGAGAAAAAGCCAAGCTTAGAGCTAAATTAACCGCTATAAACGGAAATTCAAAATACTTGCATATTAATAATAATGATATTAGACCAGATTCAATCCTTTATCTTTCGAATTACAAAAGTGAAGTGCAATTTATTGTTAAGCTTAAACTCATTGAATTAGAAATAGAAAATATTTATAATAAATATATTGAAAATTATGAAAAATGGGAAGAGTCCTTGCCTGTATTTAAATTTATTGCAAAATCACCTGGATATGGAATAGATCCTGAGTGTATGCTTATTTCCACATCAAAGTTTATAATTGTTGCATTTAGGGGCACAGACAGAGTTAGCAGAGGACAAGCAGGTGGGCTTGAATGGGAGTGGGGTGAGTGGTTTGGAACAAACCTAAATATTACATTATTCGAGGCTCCATTGTTCAGAGGATCTAGCATTCACTTTGGCATGTGGAATTCTTTGGGAACTATAAAAAGTAAAATTGATGAATTTATTGAAGAAAATAACAAATCTAAAAGTAAAACTTTGTGGGTTACTGGTCATAGTTTAGGAGGGGGGTTAGCTGAATTATATGCTTTTAATCTCTTAAATAGTAATATCGTTATAAAATCTAAAGTTCATTGTTATTTATATGGAGGGCCACCATTTGTTGGCAATCAAAAATTTGCTGATATGGTAAATCAGCCTAAACTAATGGGATGGCCTAAGGGCATTGTTCAAAGATTTGAATATAGAGATGATTTTATAACTTCATTGTTCATGGGTACTGAAGCCGTAACAGAGAATCTAGAAAACGTTCCGGTTATAGGTTGGCTTGTCGATGCAATAAAAATTGGTTATGTAAAATCTGGCCAAAGAAACTGGTACTCAAAAGAAGGAAAAGAAAATTACAAATATAATTATAGGGAAAGGCGTATTGTTGACGATGGCCCTTATATTCCTAAATTCTGCGATCATCAACCAGCTTGGTATGTACGTTGTGCTTATGATGTATTAACAATTAATGAGAAATCTAAAGTTCCTTCAGCACCTTGTAGACCATCAGCAAATATGGGAGATGAGGGATGTGGAAATAACTCTTGTAATTGAAAATAAATATAAATATTTATAAACTATTAAGAAATTCTGATATGAAACAAAACACTTTAATCTTACGTAATTTTATCATTCAACACTTAAATAATCTCTTAATCATATTGATTACCCTTTCAACCTATTCTATAGGGAGCTCACAATATGTTAAACCAAAAATATTAAAGATGAATATTTCAAGAACACTTCCATTGAGTTCAATTCGTCACACCATGAGTACAAGAGCAAATTTAAGACCCCTAACACAATCGAAATACACAAAAAGGATTGGAACGTTGACAAGAACAGTTTTACCTGATGATGGAATTAGTGAACAAATATCAAGAACTGATGGTGAATCAATAAATGATCGAGAAGATAACGTAATTTGCACTGTAACACCAATGTTTTTGGAAGCTGGATTCAATGAAGCAAATATATTAAATCCAGATGGTGTAGAATTTTGGCCTGGACGATTAATAGATATTTCTTCTATCGATGATGGTAGTTACACTAATTTTACTGATTTTACTAGTAGAAATAACATCTCAATTTCCTTAAATGCAGCTGGAACATCTGCGAATAACATTAATGAAACAATACAAGGTACCGATATTACAAGGGGGAATGTGGTTAATGCTATAAACAGAATAAAAAGAAATTGGGGACCTAATAATTTTGGTAGCCTAGATATTGGTTCAGAAGAAATTCGTGCTTATGAAATAAATCAGTTTTTCTTAGAAGCTAAAGCAGGAGTCATGATTCCTGGTATGGCACTAAATATCTCAGCTACCGCTTCCACATCGAATATAAGAACCAAAAACACAATTGTTTACAAGTTATTTAGAGCAGCCTACACTGTTGGTATTGATAGTGATATCTCTACTATTACAAATTTAAATCCTGAAGATGTATCAGAAGATGGAGGTATTGTTTCTGCTGTAAAATATGGATCTTTTGCCTTAATCGAAGTGACTTCCGAATTGACACATGATTCTATTAATGCATTAATGTCAGCGGCATTCAGTGTGGGAGGAACAACCATTGAAGCAGGATTAGAATCAAGGCTAAATCACATGATTTCTTCATCAAGTGTTAAGATTCTTTTACGAGGTGTTTCAGAGAATTTCCAAACAAATGCAGCAACAATAGAGGATTTTAAAAAAGTACTTTTTGGTATTAAAGAAGAATTTTCAGCAACAAGTCCTGTTGTTCCTATTGCATTTGTAATTAGGTCTTTAAAAAGTGGTCAGATTATGAAATTAAAAACGACAATGACCTTTAATAAAAGAGATTGCACTATAATTCCCCCTGACGCCGATATATCGATGACACTACAAGTTATAGGAATTGCAGTTTTAGAGGCTGAAGTCGAATCAAGTCTCGATATTTTTGGCAAAATAAACTTTGATACTGATATACCAAATACAGACTACGTTACTGTTTGGGAGAAAAAAAGACATCAAGCTGTTGAAATAGCTGAAGGTGTTGGCGCGAGATATGATGCAAAAGGAAGTTCGAAGCGATTTAAAATTAAATTTAAGGCTTCAACCAATTATTTGAGTACAAAATCACTCATTATTGGAATTCATTTAAAAGATCGCGATGGATCAGTTGATGATGGATTTTCACATGAACGATTTTATCTACCATTATCTTCGCTGTACAAGCCTAAAAGTGACAGATATAGTGAGCCTAATTACGAGCATATTGGTCCAGGTTTCGCATTTACTGTTCAAGAAGCAAATGGAACACAAAAATTGGTTATTTATGTAGACAGAGTAGATTAAAAGTTTTTAATATAGATTTTTGAATTCATTTTCCATTGACCAAAATAGAAATTATTATGAAGAATATCTGTTTATATATAGTTTTCCTATTGGTATTTTTCAAATGTAGTGAGGATATGAGTATTATCCAAGAACCCTTCTTCTCCTTTTTAAAATCTTCTAATATTACCATTGATACCGTAGAAAAAGCAGCTAACGTTTGGGAATATGGATTTAAATTTACTCCATTGCAAAGCGGAATAGTAAAACAATTAGGAATAAAAGTGCCCGCAATTGGAAACTTTAAAGTCAAACTTTATAATTTGATTACGAATTCTGTAATTGTGGATACTATCATTGAAAGTAAGGCGAAAGGTACTGAATCATTTATTGAAGTTGAAAATTTGAAATTGAGTAATAATACTAACTACGGACTTTCCATTGTGGCAGATGTTTTCTTCAAGGTAAAACAAAATACTGGTGCTGTATTTGTATTCCCACAAGTGATCGGTAGCATTCAAGTTTATGGATTTTTCGAAGAAAAATGTGGGGCAAATGGTTGTGCTGTTTTTCCTGTAGCATTGAATGATTTAGTAATAGCGCCATGCGTAAGTTTTAAATTTCAAGCAGATTAATTTTTGATTTTAGCTTTTTAAAATAAAATATGAGAATAAATTTATTTTTATCAAACTCAAAAACAAAATTATTATTTTTTCTTTTGGTTTTTCAGTTTGTTGACGTAATGAGCCATGATTCAAGTAGTACTCTTCCAGGTCAAATTAAATCGCAATCAAGTATTTCAGGATACTTAAGTTCAAATGTCGAAATGATTTCGGATCCTTTTATAGGGAGATTTATTGGAGAAATTAATGGCCTACAATTTGTTCTTGAAATTAGAAAATCCACTTCTGGAAATTATGAGATTTATGTCAATGAACAAGGACCGGATATAGCAAATAAAAGTAAGGATGTATTAATCGGAACGGCGGATGGATTCGATTTTACTATTAGTTTGTCTGGCAGCAATATCGTCTTATCTATGTTTGATCAAAGTTCGGTATTTGTTAGAGAAGGTAAAGTGCAGGATAATCAAACAAACAGTCCTTCGAATGAAGTAATTGAAAATTTAAAGAAATCTGATAAAATAATTGAGAATAAAATAGATCCATTAATTGGTACATTTTCAGGGTATGGAGAAAATAATATTGCTATTAAAGTAATTATTTCAAAAAATGCTGAACAAGAATATTTATTAACATTTAATGGAATAGGTCCGAATCGAGCTGAAAAATCTGGTGGTATTTTATTACTATCTGAAAGTGGTGTAACTTTTAGCTTTGAAGCAGATGCTAATGGATTAATTTTTAAAGGCAACGGAAAATCCATACGCTTGAATCGTGATGGAGTAAATCCGAAAGTAACCACTGCCCCTAAAAATACGAGTCCTGTAAAATTTGAAGGTACATATAATGCCTATAGAAATGGTAAAGCTTTTGGAATGGGTAGAGTTACCATAAAAGCAGCAGGAGATAATTCTTATAAATTATCAGATGATAAGGGAACAATTAAAATGCGAAAAGAAGGCAATCAAATGGTTGGTATGCTGGATGATGCTAATAAGAGTGTGGTGAGTGTAAGGATTCAGAACAATGGACTAATACTATGTATTTCTGGAACTGACATTGAGCTTACTAATGCTACGCCTGTGTATTCAGATCAGAGTTCAAGGCAAATTGATCAAAGAATCATTGGTAAGTGGAATGGATCGAAAACTTATAATAGTGGATATGGCGGTGGTTCAAGCATTCATGAAAAGATATATTTGTTTAGAGCAAATGGGACCTACGAATTCAAAAGTTCAAGCGCCATGAGCGGACCAGGTTGGAGTTCTGTTAACGATGGCGATTTAATTAAAGGTGGTTACTTCATACTTTGGATCACCGACAGTAAAAATATTATAAACATTGGCGGCACACAATTGGTATATGAATTATTTAATAATAATCAAAGTATGAAACTTGATGGAATAATCTATGAGAAAATGTAAATTTTTAATTTTGCTGTCAAGATTTTTTTACTTCGGATATTTTTTTAGTATTTAGTTCTTTGCTGTTAGGTTTAGCCAATATATATCATACTTTTTAAAGTAAAACATCTATGGTAATAATTATCAATTGGCTCATTACGAACATAAGGATGGGAATATAAATAGTAATGAGTCATTTATGGTTGTCGCAAATTTGAAAGTGTTGGTGAACTTTTGTCATTCAATTCTTTAGCTATTAATTAACCAACAAGATACTTGTTTTTAAAATTATAAATATGTTTGTAATAAATTTTCAAATTCATTCGATTGTATTCTTCATTTTAATTTCTATTAATGTGAGTTGTTTGACCAATGCAGCTATTGGGAAATCTAATATGTTAAGTACGATCGATTCCATAATGCCCAATACCAATGATCAGCCGGATCCATATATCGGAACATTTAAAGGACAACTTAATGGCCAAGAATATGAATTGATTATTCGTAAGACTAATTCAACAAAATATGAGATCTATGTAAATGGCTTAGGACCAGATTTTGCGACACTACAAAATGGCATTCTTGAAGGGAAATCTGAAGGTATTGATTTTTCTATTCAAACTTCAAATGGGAGACTTCTTTTGTCAATGAATAATCAAAATATTGAATTTACGGGTGAGTCTGTAGATCTAAACGATGTACCGGTAAATGAAAACAATAATGTCAGCGCTTCATCAGAAAATAAGGAAATTGAAAAAAATACAGATCCTTTTGTGGGAAATTTTTCAGGTTTTGGCGAGCAAAATGTACCAATAAACATTTCTATTGCCAAAGATGAAGGAAATGGATATTTGTTTTCTTTTAATGGAATGGGGCCTGAGAAGGTATATAAAAAAGGGCAAATAATTAGCTTAAAAGATTCAGGACTTGACATTACTATTGAAGCAAATGCTAATGGATTAATTTTCAGAGGCAATGGAAAATCAGTTGTTTTGAATCGCGAAATTCCATCAGATTTAAAACCCAAAGTTTTACCAGCTATCAATTCTAATGTAGATCCTTTTATTGGCGTTTTCCAAACGTATTTGAATGGCAAAGATGCAGGGATAGGTGCCTTAACGATAACAAAGATAGATCAGTTTGAGTATCAAATTAAAACCAAGGCTGGTATTCAAAAATTAGGACATTGTTGCCATGATAGACATAAATTGCTAACTGGTTGGGAGGAAACAGGTACCCCAAATCAAAAACACTATATATCAGTTAGAATACATGAGGGAGGTCTCATGATGGCTTATGATGGAACCGATATCGAATTAACGAATAGGAGTCCGAGGTATAGCGATCAGAGTTCAAGATGGATTGATCAAAGAATTATAGGGAAGTGGACTGGAGGGAAAACAATTTCAAGTTATGGAGGACTTGGCAATGCTTCAATTACATCTGAAAACGCCTATCTTTTTAGGTTAGATGGAACATATGAATCCTTAGATGCTTATGGGAAATATGAAAAGGGAGTGTATTTTATACTGAACGATATCTCGGCCAATTCTTTGATGTTGAGAATGGGAGAACGAAATGAGTTGTTTAATTTTTATGAAAACAACAACAAAATGAGAGACTTGTTTGGAAATTGGTTTACTAAGAATTAAGGGTCAATTTTAGCAGTTTGGTGTTTTATGCTTGTTAGCTTCGCTTATTCGTTCTACGTGATATTGATTTTAAATTTTAGGTTTCGATTCTTAAGATTTCTTCATCTCAATTTATGAGTATTTTATTAGTATTCCAGTTTGGATTGGTTTATACTAGCTAATTGACCTCTCCAAAATCATAAAAAATTCTAAATTTTTTTTTATATTTGCAATTGTTGGGTTCTATGCTTAACGCAGCGTGATTCCAATGGATATATAATTTTTATTTTTAATATATAAAGGTCTGTATCGTATTAATTTACGATTAGCCGGAGAATATGTGGCGATTGGAAATAGGGACGTTTTAGAGGATTCCTCTTTAAATCATATAGTTTTGTAACGCATGTTAAATCTGTTTTTGCCTATCGGTACCCAGAAAACCTAAGAGTCCTCAAAAAGGCTCAAGGAGCTTCATGTCAGACAAAATACACCTCTTCTTCCAGGCAGGACCTGCTAAATTTTTTTAACAAATGCAAGATATACTCGTAGCAATTATTGGCGGCCTAATGGCCGGTATGGGCGTCGGTTATTTTATCGTTTACGCTATCTTAAGACGATCTAACCAACGGAAATTAGAAGAAATTAACCGCATCAGTGACCTGGAAATTGAAAAAGCCAGAGTTAGTTCACAAAGAATGATCTCAGAAGCTGAAATGAAAGCGGAGAAAATTGTTTCTAAAGCTGAACAAAAAAATGAGACCATTAAACAACAGAAAATTCAGGAATCCAGAGACAACTTTGCCAGACTGAAATCCGATTTTGAAAGTTATAAAACTACCCAATCTGTCGAACTTAAAGAAAGGGAATTGAAAACTTTGGCGCTCGAAAAAGAAATTCAAACCAAAACACAAGACATCGAAAATCGGGAAGGGGAAGTAAAAACACTTCGGGAAAATCTGGATCTCCAATTAAAAATTGTCAATAAGAAAAAAGAAGAACTGGAATCTGCAAATGAAAAGCGGATTAAAGAATTGGAAAATATCGCTCGGATGAGTGAATCTGAAGCAAAAGAACATTTGCTGCAAGCTGTAAAAGCAAAAGCTACTAATGACGCCTTAATTATTGAACGGGAAGTTATAGAGAACGCAAAAACAAATGCAAATAAGGAAGCTAAGAAAATAGTTATCCAAACAATTCAAAGGATGTGCGCTGAGTACACTATTGAAAACTCTGTTTCTGTATTTAATCTTGAAAGTGACGATATTAAAGGACAAATCATCGGTCGCGAAGGTAGAAATATCAGAGCCCTCGAAGCAGCTACAGGTGCTGAAATCGTTGTAGATGATACCCCTGAAGCAATCGTAATTTCAAGCTTTGATCCTATCCGCAGAGAGATTGCACGACTCTCTTTAAAACGTTTAGTTGCAGATGGTCGAATTCATCCAGCGCGTATTGAAGAAGTAGTGGCTAAAGTTAAAAAACAACTCGACGAGCAAATTGTAGAAATCGGGGAACGGACCATTATCGATCTTGACATTCATGGCTTAGATCCATATCTTGTTAAAATGGTAGGACGGATGCGTTTCCGTTCTTCTTATGGACAAAATCTATTAAAACACTCTTCCGAAACAGCTAATCTTTGTGCCGTTATGGCAGCTGAATTAGGCCTCAATCCTAAACAAGTGAAATTGGCTAAACGTGCTGGTTTACTTCATGACATTGGAAAAGTAGCAGAAGAGGAATCTGAATTATCACATGCTTTATTTGGAATGAAGTTATGTGAGAAATACAATGAAAATCCAATCATCATCAATGCTGTTGGAGCCCATCATGATGAAATAGAAATGAATAATATTATTTCTCCAATCGTACAAGCTTGTGATGCCATTTCTGGCGCTAGACCAGGTGCCCGTAGAGAAATCCTGGAAAGCTACCTAAAACGGATTACAGAACTTGAAGAACTGGCTATGACCTATGAAGGTGTGCAAAAAGCATATGCTTTACAAGCAGGTCGTGAACTTCGGGTAATTGTTGAAAGTGAAAAGGTTACGGATCAATATGCAGATGATTTGGCATTTATGATCTCCCAGAAAATTCAAGACGAAATGCAATATCCGGGTCAAGTGAAAGTAACGGTGATTAGAGAAAAACGAGCTACTGCATTTGCAAGGTAGAAATGATTTAATTGGAATTATTTATTGAATAAAATTCAGGGCCGTTATTATACATGCAGAATTATCAATGTCTTCTGATAAAGCAATAATCTAAATTTGCAAAATGAAAGGTAAAATCTTAAACCTTCTTTTGATAGTTTCTTCAATGATAGGTTATTTGGAATGGGGAAAGGACCAGAAAGTTTTTTTATTTCAAATGGAAGCTGAAATTGTTTCAAAAATTTTCAGTGCACCAGGTTCTGTAATTCATCCATTTACAATTCTTCCATTAATTGGACAACTGATACTTTTATTTACCCTTTTTCAAAAGCAACCAGGTAGAATATTAACATTTATTGGAATTGGTGGAATTGGAATTTTATTAGTTTTTATGTCTGTTGTTGGTATCATCAGTCTGAATTTTAAGATTTTTATTTCAACGATTCCTTTTATAGTTATTGGCGTTCTGACGGTTTATCATCATTGGAAAATGAAGCCTTTACAATCAGATACTTGAATTCCCGTTTTTATATGGATTTAAGGAATAACAATAAATTGATTTCTATTCCTTTGCTAATTTTTTTTTCTTCCAAAAAAATGAGCCTAAACATTTTTGTGACCTTAGCTTATTTTATTAAAATACTTGTCACGCGCTGTATTTCGAACGGTTATCCGATGATTAAAAGAAAAGATATTTCTTGCTTCCCAGCTTTTTGAGCTGACCCATTAAATTTATTATTGGAAACTTTTTGTTCCTTTTCATTAATTCTAATTTTACGTTCCTGAATGATCGTTGAAACTTATTTTAATAGATATAATTTCTGATTATGCAGAAACCATTAGATTCTAAGAGTCCTTTTAAGAACTCAATTTTTTACTCATTATTTTTAAATTCACCCACTACCAATTTGGATTTTGCCTGTGCTCTGCGGTCAACTTTAAAACCAAATGATTTTCCTTTATTTAAAAAATGAGTAGATGCTGTACCCATATGTTCGCCATCGTCGATGACAAATTCAAGTTTAGATAATTTATCTCCGTCATATTGGACTACTGGAAATGATAATTTAATTCCTTTGCTGATTAATACCGTACTTATTGAATCTAAAAGATTTTTAGACATTAATCGACCGAATTGAACTTCAACATAATCTGCTTCAATTGTAATTTTATAAGGTTTATATTTTGGAGTACAGCTTATGCCTATTAGCAATAAAAGTAAATAGAAAGATTTCATAGAATGCTGAATTTTTCTAAATTAAAAATATTTAAAGGAATAAATAATAATTTCATTTATTGCTTTAATCGTTATAAACGTACGTAGTAAAAGAGTATTACTTAAAATGAGCCTTAAAACTTTCCAAAGGAATATTAAATTACCTTACAAAAATTAAGTAAAAAAAATGACTAAAATTTAAAATGACTATGCCAATTTTTGTTTTACTTCAACGATTTCTACCGCCTCGATAATGTCGCCTACTTTGATGTCATTAAAGTTTTTTATTGAAATTCCACATTCCATATTTTCTTTAACATCTTTCACATCATCTTTAAAACGTTTTAAAGAAGCTAATTCAGCCATGGCACCTTCTCGGTTTGGATATACAACAATACCATTTCGGATAACCCGTATTGGATTGTTTCGACTAATCTTACCATCTATAACAATACCACCTGCAATCGTTCCAATTTTAGAAATCTTGAATACTTCACGAACCTCAACCTGAGCAACAATTTTTTCTACTTTTGTAGGCTCCAGCATGCCTTCCATGGCAGCTTTGATTTCGTCGATTGCTTCATAGATGATAGAATATAATTTAATTTCTACTCCTTCCTTTTCAGCCAATTGACGGGCACTTGTTGAGGGTCTCACCTGGAAGCCGATAATAATTGCATCGGAAGCAGAGGCTAGAAGAATATCAGATTCAACGATCTGTCCAACAGCTTTATGGATGACGCTTACTTTTATAGATTCAACAGATAATTTAATCAAACTATCAGATAATGCTTCAACCGAACCATCCACATCACCTTTTACGATCAATTTCAATTCTTTGAAGTTACCAAGAGCTAAACGACGTCCTACTTCATCCAGGGAAATTCGCTTAGAAGCTCGATTTGCTTGCTCGCGATTAATTTGAGAACGTTTACTGGCAAGTAGTCTGGCTTCCGCTTCTTCCACCATTCCTTTAAATTTCTCACCTGCGGTAGGAGCACCTTGCAGACCTAATACTAAAACCGGTACCGAAGGGCCCGCTTCTTTTAGTTTTAAACCACGTTCATTAAACATCGCTTTTACTTTACCGGCATAATCTCCAGCAAGTATAATATCCCCATTATGAAGGGTGCCATTTTGTACCAATAATTTGGTTACATAACCCCGGCCTTTATCTAGTGAAGCTTCAATTACAGTTCCTATAGCCATCTTGTTAGGATTTGCTTTCAGATTTAATACTTCCGCTTCTAATAATATTTTTTCTAATAATTGTTCGATTCCCTGTCCTGTTTTTGCAGAAATATCCTGGGATTGGTATTTGCCACCCCAATCTTCTACCAAAAGGTTCATTTGTGATAATTCATTTTTGATTCGCTCTGCATCTGCTCCGGCTTTATCCACTTTATTAATTGCAAATACCATTGGAACATTAGCAGCTTGAGCATGACTGATTGCTTCTTTTGTTTGTGGCATGATACGATCATCTGCAGCAATAATAATTACTGCTACGTCTGTCACTTTTGCACCCCGCGCACGCATTGCAGTAAACGCTTCGTGACCGGGTGTATCTAAAAATGTAATTCGCTTTTGATCCTTGCCCACGAGGACTTCATAGGCACCAATATGCTGTGTAATACCGCCTGCTTCACCAGAAGCAACGTTTGCTTTCCGGATATAATCCAATAAGGATGTTTTACCATGATCAACATGGCCCATCACCGTCACAATTGGAGCGCGATCTTCTAATTCATCCGGATCATCATCAACAACTTCTTCATCTTCATTAATTTCTTCAGCACTAATGAATTCAATTTTATGTCCGAATTCTTCAGAAAGAATTTCAATAACTTCTGCATCTAATCGTTGGTTAATGGATACAATAATACCCATATTCAGACAGGTCATGATTACATCTGTAACCGGAATATCCATTAAACTTGCCAATTCCGAAACGGTAACAAATTCTGTTAATTGAATGACGGATTTATCTTCTGTAGATTGTTTTAATTCTTCCTTCTCACGCATTACTTCCCGCTTATCTCTCCGAATTTTCTGCCGCTTATTTTTACCTCCCATATTTAAGCGCGCCATAGTCGCTTTAATCTGGTCTTCTATTTCTTTCTTTGTAACTTCTTTTACAGCGTCTTCTGGGCGTCTGAAACTTCTTTGATTCCGATCGTCTGGTTGGAATTCAGTAGGATTAACTTTTTTACGTTTGCGTTTACGTTTCTTTTTGTCTGCTTCAATTTCAGCTGCTGTTTTAGCTGGAGTTGGAGCATTAGCAGGAATGGGAGCTTTTTTTGGTTCCTCTTTTTTCTTTACAGGGTCTTTAAATTTATTGGTATCAATTTTACCTAATATTTTCAATCCCTTTAATTGCGGCGCTTCAATTCTGGTAATTTCTTCTTCTACTATTTCTTCTACCGGTTTTGCAACCACGATTGGTTTCTTTTCGACAACAACTGGCGGTAATTCTTCTTCCTTTTTAGGTTTCCGCTTAGTTTTAGTTTCTGGTTGATCCAGATCAATTTTTCCAACAACTTTGATTTTAGGCTTTTGCTCTTCATCAACTTTAGCTGTAATTACTGTTTCTTCTTTTGGTTCTGGTTTTTCTTTTATGATTGTTTCAACCGGTTCTACAGGAGGTGCAGGTGTTACTGCCGGAGGAGAAACAGGGACAACAGGAGTTGCAATTGCAGGTTCCCCAAATAAATTAATTTTTGGTTTTTCTTTTGGGGGCGCAACTACGGTAACCACTTTTTGAAGTTGGTCCGCTTGTTCTTTTTCCTTGATCGAGCCTTGAAATTCTTTAACCAGCTCTGCATACATTTCGTCTGTAACTTTTGCAGTTGGCTTGTTTTCTAATTCAAAACCTTTCTTCTGCAAATGTTCAACGACGGTAGAGAGACCGACATTTAATTCCGTTGCTACTTTTACTAATAACTTCATTCAATACAATTGCGAGGAATACTCCTCTTATTAAAATCAATCTTTAAATTCTTCTTCTAATATTCTTACAACATCCTGCACCGTTTCTTCTTCCAAGTCTGTTCTGCGCACCAATTCTTCTACACTTAAGTTTAATACGCTTCGAGCTGTATCACATCCAATTTTTTTGAATGCTTCAATTACCCAATCTTCAATTTCATCATTAAATTCATCAAGATCCACATCATCAATTTCACCTTCTTCCTGATCTCTGTAAACATCAATTTCATAACCTGTTAACTTAGATGCTAATTTAATATTTGCACCCCCTTTTCCAATGGCTAAAGAAAGCTGATCCGCTTTTAAATAAACATTTGCTTTCTTTGTTGCATCGTCCAATTCAATACTGCTGATTTTTGCAGGTGTCAATGAACGTTGAATATATAATGTTTGATTATTTGTAAAATTTACAATGTCAATATTTTCATTTCTCAATTCTCGAACAATACCGTGAATTCTACTTCCTTTCATACCTACACAGGCTCCAACAGGATCAATACGATCATCGAAAGATTCAACAGCGACTTTTGCACGTTCTCCTGGTATTCGCACAATTTTGCGAATCACAATCAATCCATCTTCAATTTCTGGTACTTCTTGTTCCATTAATCGCTGTAAGAAATTGCTATCTGTTCTTGAAAGCGTAATCATGGGTAAACTATTTTTTAATTCTACCTTTTTAATAACAGATCGAACGATATCCCCTTTTCTGAAATGATCTCCTTTTATAGTTTCTGTTTTAGGTAAAATTAATTCGTTGTTAGTCGCATCATCAATGATTAAAAATTCTTTTTTAAGTACTTGATTCACTTCTCCAATGACCATTTCACCTTCCCGTTCACTATATCTCTTATAAACATCATCCTTTTCAAGTTCCATGACTCTTGAAACTAAGGTTTGTCGGGCAGCCATAATTGCTCTTCTTCCAAAATCATCTAGTTCAAGTTGTTCGTAACATTCCAAGCCAACTTCATAATCTTCATCAATAGAAAGGGCTTCAGAAATCGCAATTTCTTTTAAATCATCGGTTACCTCACCATCTGGAACAATCTTACGAATACGCCAGATTTCAAGGTCTCCCTTTTGAGTATTGACAATTACATTAAAGTTTTCATCAGACCCATATTTTTTTCGGATTAAGGAACGAAATACGTCTTCCAATACCCTCATCATGGTAGGGCGGTCGATATTTTTTCCGGCCTTAAACTCGGCAAAAGTTTCTACAAGTTTCATCTTGCTTAAATTTTTATAACAATTTTAGCTTCTTTAATCGTATTATAAGGTAATTGAGTTTCAATCGTTTCCCGAATTTTTTTCTTACCTTCCTTACGGATTTCTTCCCGGCTAATGGTCACTATTTGGTCATTAGCATCCAAGATATTTCCTGAAAATTCTGTTCCATCTGGCAATTTGACCTGCAACTCTCGTCCTATATTTTTTCGAAATTGCCTGGGAAATACAAGTGGTCTACTTATTCCCGGGGAGGAAACTTCCAAAACATATTCTTCTCCAAACCAGGCTTTTTCGTCAAAAATAGCCTCTAAATAGCGACTTATTTTTTGGCATTTTTCAAAATTAATGCCACTATCGGCATCTAAAAAGACCTGGATATTTTTCTTGTTTTGCTCAATAGATACCAAAAAACAATCCTGAAAGCCTTCTTCCTCGAATTTTTTAGCCAATAAATTTTGAATTTCTTCTGTATACATGGCCCAATATGCTTAAAACAAAAAGAGGGAACTTCCGTCCCCTCCTTTAGAAAGTTGTGCAAATATAGTACATAATTGAATTCAAAAGCCCCAAATTTTCAATTTAGCCCTCTATTTAGCCCTAAAAAGGCAATTCCTACGGACTTATTGCTGAAATTTAATATTGACTCGTGATTTTATTTTTTAGTTTATAGAAAATAGTAGACAATTAGACCTCAATAAATGCTTGGATTAGCATGGTAATGTGGGGATTTGTTAATAAAAACCTCAAATTATACAAATTGACTGGGTTGATCTTAAGAATATTTTAGCTTATTATTAAATTCAAGCCTGAAGGGTTCGTTGCATAGTTATCAAATGCTGTTTAAGGGCTAAAAAGCCTGTTAGATAGAAGAAAAAGCTACCAAAATCTGTCAACCTCCTAAAGATTGAATTAAGCAAGGATTATCTAAAAGGATTCTTGCTAAACTATAACTTGTAGGCTTGGATACTATTTTAGATTGGGAATATCTTCTGAAATAGCCAACCCCAAATTCTAATAGAATAAGCATTGTTTTTCTTGGCTATTTCCCCTTAAATGAGGCTATCAATTTTTAGGACTACAATTTTATCATTCAAGTTCAATTGAATTAGATGAAAAGATACCTGGTATAAAGACAATAGAAAAGATTCAAAAGTGTAATGGTTTGATTCAAGTAAAAATATCTTCTAAGAATGATTGAAAATTTATTTATCATTACAAGCAATCTTCTACTAAATGGACCACAAAAGTTTTCGTACAAAAATAAAATTTAAATATTTTATCATTTTACTTTTTGGGTTTTCATTAGAATTGCAAGCCCAAAAACATTATGATTATAATTAGTTATTTGGATATGGCACTGGCATTCCTGACAGTTCCAGACTTTTTGGCGGCGTAATAATGTCTTTTGCGAATAAGCAGATTAGTTTTTATACACAAGCACGGGAATTTGAATTTAATTATCAGTCTAATAGTTTCTCAGATACAGATGGTCAGCTTTTGTATATGTCTAATGGCTGTTTTGTTGCTGATGCTTTTGGTGAGATAATACCTAATGGGGATTCTATTGGGTATGGACGAATTTGGGGTATTAATTGTCCTAAATATCAGCCGATTCCTCAAGCGGGAATTTTCATTAATTTTTCTACACAAAAAGATTCTCTAGTATTTCTACATACAATTCTTGATACAATTGGCAACGGATTAAAGGTTTTTTTAAAATCTATCTATGAAACTAAGGTTGACATTAAAAACAATATTGTAACTTCAAAAAATAAAATTATTTTATATGATACTTTATATGGTGGTGGTCTAACTGCAATACAAAGTAGTGATACTTCCAAATGGTGGGTAGTAACAGCCCGGAATTATACCAATGAATTCTATACCTTTTTATATTCTAATATTGGTGTAGAAAAAATACTAAAACAGAAAATAGGATTAAATCATATTTCGGCCGGTTCTGGTGGTGCTCAAGGTGTATTTTCTCCTGATGGTAAACGTTATGCTTTTTATAGTATGCTTAATGGTTTACAAGTTTTTGATTTTAATAGAGTCAACGGTGAATTATCAAATTATAGACTTTATAATATTACATTCCCTCAGAATTCTACAGGAGGATGTGGATTCTCACCAAATTCAAGATTTGTTTATGTATCCAATCCTACTGAAGTAATTCAGGTTGATCTTCTGGAACAAGATAGTTCAAAAGCAATCGACACGGTGGGTATTTTTGATAATTTTTTTGCACCTTATCCGGCTACTTTTATGCAAATGGCCTTAGGCCCTGACTG
Source organism: Saprospiraceae bacterium (assembly GCA_016717265.1). NCBI lineage: Bacteria > Pseudomonadati > Bacteroidota > Saprospiria > Saprospirales > Saprospiraceae > Saprospiraceae bacterium. Next base: position 3,962,669 of record JADKFX010000001.1, on the reverse strand, counting down.
CAGAATGTATATTACTGCAGGTGGTGGAAATCAATATTTACATGTCATAACAAAACCAAATCTCAAAGGGAAAGAATGCATGTTAATTAATCGAGGATTAAAACTTCCGACACGAAACAGTCATGCTACAACAAATTTTCCACATTATAGAGTTGATGATCCATATCCATGTGATAGCACTATCTCAATTCCACTTAATACGGCAGTTGAGGATGAATATAAATTTAAAGATTCAGAAATAATGGTGTATCCAAATCCTGCTAGTTCGATATTATTTGTTCACGATCTCAAAAGGAAAATTAATTTACCAATTAGATTGCGTTTGATTGATCTTAACGGTAAAGTTTGTTTTACTCAACAATATAATTCAATCCAAGAAGAAATCAAAATCCCAATTCCAGACTTACAACCAGGTATGTTTATTATTCAAATAATTGATCAAGATGGGAATTATTGGATTGATAAGTTCATAAAAGAATAATAGTCTTATATATATAAACCAAAGTTTAGACTTTAAATTAAATTTTATTGAGTTGGCGCTAAACAGCCAACTTGGCTTTCTGTCAATCATTAACTTTAAATATATTTTCTGGTTGAGAAGATTAATTAAATCTTCAACATCAAATTCCGGATGCATTTTGATTGAATTAATTTATAGCAGTTCACACTGTTTCCTCACTTGTAGCATTGTCGTGCTCCATCCGCCTATTGGCGGAAACGTGCCGTCATACATTGCGTCTTCTGTTCCGATTCTAAAGGACCTAACAGTTCCGGCATTTCCAAGCACTGCACTTTTAATATCATCATCCAGTTGATTCATATACCAAGAGTTCAAGGGATACGTCTTAAGAATCCTTTGATATGATTCGATCATGTAAGGAACAATAAATTGAATTCCTCAACCATCTCCATGTTGTCTCCCCAATTAGCACGAAATATTTTTTCAGCATCAGCAGAACCATTAATCTTCTGTCGTTCGGCATAAGGTGTTTTATTCCGGTACCTAACTTGTACTTCCACTACTTGCAGTAGAAATGGTGTTTGGCTTGAGCCATTTGAGTTGTTCATTATAAACTGGTTTTAATTGTTAAAGAATATTACTCAACCAGTGTATTAAGAATGGTAAGGAATACCAAGACACTCACAGCCGACATTCAAACGAGCTAGGGTTTGTTAATTATTTAAGGAGTGGATTATTGGCTCTTTTTTGGGATTCTGGTTCTTGTTTTCGAGTCGATTGTACAAAATAAATTCTATTATAGATTTGCCAAGTTTAAAAACAATCTACCAAACCTTCTTGTTTATTTATATTTGACCGCATTAAATTCGATTCAACATTGGATATAAATAATTTGCTTAATCAAGCCTTGCGACTGGAGTTCTTAACTGCTGAAGAAGGTTTATGGTTGTTTGAACATGCCGGAACCGCAGAATTGATGTATGTAGCCAATCAGATTCGGCAAATCAAAGTCCCCGGAAATATCGTTACCTGGATCATTGACCGAAACTCTAATACAACCAATGTCTGTGTTGCGAATTGTAAATTTTGTAATTTTTACCGCCCCCCCGGACACCCGGAATCTTACATAACAGGCATCGAAGAATACAAACAGAAAATAGAAGAAACCTTCCGATTTGGGGGTGAACAGTTGCTATTACAAGGAGGTCATCACCCAGATTTAGGATTAGATTTTTATTGTAATTTATTCAGGGAATTAAAATCCTTATATCCTCGTCTGAAATTGCATGCATTGGGTCCTCCGGAAGTGGCACATATAACAAAACTTGAGAAATCAACACATACGGAAGTATTAAAAGCACTTATAGATTCAGGTTTAGATTCTCTTCCTGGTGCTGGTGCCGAAATATTATCCGATCGGGTCCGCAGATTAGTTAGTAAAGGAAAATGTGGAGCCCAAGAATGGTTAGATATAATGCGCGCTGCCCATCAATTGAATTTGACTACATCAGCAACAATGATGTTTGGACATGTAGAAACAAATCTGGAAAGGATGGAGCATTTAGTTGCAATCAGACAAGTTCAATCTGAAAAACCATCCTCTGCTAAAGGATTTATAGCTTTTATACCCTGGCCTTTTCAAGATGAAGGAACCCTTTTGCAGCGTTTGAAAAGAGCTTATAACGAATGTACTGCTGATGAATACATCCGCATGTTAGCAGTGTCAAGAATTATGTTGCCAAATATCACCAATATTCAGGCTTCCTGGTTAACAATTGGCAAGCAAACAGCTCAAATTTGTTTACATGGTGGAGCCAACGATTTTGGAAGTATCATGATAGAAGAGAATGTAGTTTCTGCTGCAGGGGCTTCACATCGCTTTACAAGTAGTGGTATTCAAAAAGCAATTCGGGATGCAGGATTTATAGCTCAATTGCGGAATCAACAATACGAACATATTTCGATTCCGGCAGAAATTATTGACCAACAATTAGATCATCATAAAATGTTGGTAGATTAAATTATAAATTAACATGTCAGAATTGTATCAACAAATTGAGCAAGCAGCTAATTTTATTTCAAAAAAAATAGAGGCCATTCCAGATCACGCTATCATTCTAGGAACCGGACTTGGAACTTTATTAGACCGAATTGAAATTATTAAGGAAATTTCATTTAAAGTAATCCCATATTTTCTACCAACAACTGTTGAAAGTCATGTTGGTAAATTAATATTGGCAAAATGGAATGGTAAATTAATTTTAATTCTCTCCGGACGCTTACATTATTATGAAGGTTATACTGCACAAGAAATTACCTTTCCAATTCGGGTATTAAAATTTTTGGGAGTCAAAAAATTATGGATTACAAATGCATCAGGTACCGTTAATCCTTTATACCAGGCGGGAGAAATTGTATTTATTGAAGACCATATTAATTTTCACCCTCAAAATCCTTTACGAGGATTATATGATCACAGGCTTGGGGTTCGTTTTCCGGATATGTCGGATGTTTACAATAAAGCTTTATTAGAAAAGGCAAAGCAAGTTTGTGATGAATTAAAAATTACGTTTCATAAAGGGATTTATTTTGGATTGCAAGGTCCAAGTTTAGAAACGCCTGCAGAATATCGTATGATTCGAATACTCGGGGCTGATATCGTTGGCATGTCAACCGTACCGGAAGTTATTGTTGCCCACCAATGTGAAATGGAAATTATGGCAGTTGCTGTAGTGACCAATTCTACACCAGAATCTTCCAGTTTTACAAAAACAACTATGGAATCTGTAATTGAAGTCATTCATAAATCATCTGACAAACTTTTTAGTGTACTTGAGAAAATGATTTAAGTAAGGAGAATCGTTTTCATAATTTTATTAATAAATTAAAATAGATTTTGAGAAATTTTATCTGGGGCAGATTGATTTGATTTTTAAATTTATAGAATTCCTGAATATTTGCCTACTCTTAATTTGACCTTGTAATGCAATCCATTTTAGTGCAAAAATTAAAGTATATTCTAAATTTAAATCTCTTTACATAAGGCTACAATCTCTTTGATCTTTTCCGTTATCTTTGCCGGTTACTATGGAAATTAAGGACATATATAAAGATCTGGATTATATTGAGGTTGTTGGAGCCGCGGAGCATAACTTAAAAAACATCTCTTTAAAAATACCTAGAAATCAATTAACTGTAATCACAGGAATCTCTGGTAGCGGAAAATCGTCGCTTGCATTTGATACTATTTTTGCGGAAGGTCAACGCCGATATATGGAGACGTTTTCTCATTATGCCCGGCAGTTTATAGGTAATATTGAAAGGCCTCAAGTGGAAAAAATCGATGGATTAAGTCCGGTGATTTCAATTGAGCAAAAAACAACCGGTTGGAATCCCAGATCAACCGTTGGTACCATTACCGAAATCTATGATTTATTGCGATTATTATATGCCCGATCTGCAGAGGCATATTCGCATGTGAGTGGCAGAAAGATGGTTCGATATTCTGAAGAGCAAATGTTGGAGTTGATACAAAAACAATATCATTCAAAAAACATTAGCATCTTAGCCCCTTTGGTACGTTCCCGAAAAGGACATTATCGGGAATTGTTTGACCAAATTCGAAAGCAAGGTTTTAATAAAGTTCGTATTGATGGTGAAATAACAGAGTTAAAACCTGCACTGCAAGTGGATCGTTTTAAAATTCATGACATTGAAGTATTAATAGATCGTATCCAAGTTTTACCTGAGAAAATTGAACGACTCACGTATAGTATACAAACTGCATTAAAAATCGGACAAGATGTCTTGTTTATTTTATTGCAAGACGAAAATAAAATAGTACCATTTAGTAAGCGATTGATGGATACTGAATCGGGTATGTCATATGATGAACCCTCTCCAAATTCGTTTTCATTTAATTCACCATATGGCGCTTGTCCGGAATGTAAAGGATTGGGATCCGTGCATGCGGTGGATTTAAAACAAGTGATTCCAGATGATGAAAAAACGATCAATGAGTCTGGTATTGTTCCCTTAGGTGAAGTGCGGGATAATTATTTATTTAAACAGTTAAAGCAAATTGCAGATCGCCATAAATTTAATTTTGCAGTTCCTATAAAGAAGATTCCTAAAAAAGCTATGGATACTATTTTATATGGAGGTGATGATTCCTATCCTGCTCCAACAGCAAATGTTTGGTTTGAAGGAAATTATCATTTAGCAAGTGAAGGACTCATTAATATGCTAAAAAGATGGTATAGAGAAACGACTTCAGAAAAAATCCGGCAATTCGCAGAAGACTTTATGACTATTTCAGATTGCGAAGTTTGTGGTGGAACCCGATTAAAAAAAGAAAGTTTATATTTTCGAATTGATGAAAAGAATATTGCAGAGCTCGCGAATATGGATATTGTGGATTTGAATCATTGGCTCTTGGAAGTGGAACCTAGATTAACAGAACGACAAAAAATAATTGGTAAAGATATATTAAAGGAGTTGCGCGCACGAGTTGGATTTTTAATGTATGTAGGTTTGGATTACTTAAGTTTAAATAGAACAGCCATAAGTTTATCTGGCGGTGAATCACAACGCACCCGACTCGCCACTCAAATAGGTTCGCAATTAACTGGGATTACTTATATTTTAGACGAACCTTCTATAGGCTTGCATCAACGCGATAATCATCGTTTAATTAAATCGTTGCGGGAATTAACAAATATAGGAAATACAGTAATTGTCGTGGAGCATGATAAAGACATCATGATGGCATCTGATTATATTATTGATTTAGGTCCTGGTGCAGGAATTCATGGTGGTGTACTAGTAGCACAAGGAGATCCTGCAAGTTTTTTGAATGAACAATCTTTAACTGCAGATTATTTATCTGGTAGAAAGAATATTGAGATTCCAAAAGTAAGAAGAAAGGGAAATGGCAACTTTCTACTTATTTATGGAGCCACCGGACATAATTTAAAAAATCTAAGTATTAAATTTCCACTCGGAACATTTTTATGCATAACCGGAGTTTCGGGAAGTGGTAAATCAAGTTTGATAAATGAAACTTTATATCCTGTTCTCCGCGAATATTTTTATAATAGCTTGCAACGACCATTAGCTTATGAAAAAATGGAAGGTTTAGATCATTTGGATAAAGTAATCGAAATTGATCAGGATCCTATAGGTCGAACACCGCGCTCCAATCCGGCAACATACACAGGCGTATTTACTGAAATCCGGAATTTGTTTACCGGATTGCCGGAATCAAAAATTCGTGGATATAAACCCGGACGTTTTTCATTTAATGTAAAAGGAGGTCGATGTGAAGTATGTGAAGGCGGTGGAATGAAGCTTATTGAAATGAATTTTTTGCCCGATGTTTATGTGCATTGTGAATCCTGCAATGGGAAAAGATACAACAGGGAAACACTAGAGATATTATTTAAAGGAAAATCTATTGGAGATGTTTTAGATATGACCGTAGAAGAAGCAAGTACATTTTTTGAAAACATCCCGAATATATATCGCAAGCTAAAAACCTTATGTGATGTTGGATTGACCTATATTACGCTTGGCCAGCAGGCAACCACATTATCTGGAGGAGAAGCACAACGTGTAAAATTAGCGGAAGAGCTTTCAAAAAAAGATACTGGCAAAACGCTTTACATTTTGGATGAGCCTACTACCGGTTTGCATTTTGAAGATATCCAACATTTAATAGCAGTGCTTCAAAAGCTAGTTGATCGGGGTAATACAGTAATGGTAATTGAGCATAACCTGGATGTTATCAAAGTAGCAGATTATATTTTGGATCTCGGACCTGATGGCGGTAAACATGGAGGAAACATAGTAGCCTTTGGCACCCCAGAACAACTTACAAAAGTAAAGGAAAGTTATACCGGTCAGTTTTTAAAGACAGAAATAGGAGAAATGAGTTTCACCAAATTAAATTGAACTAAAAATATATCCATCAAATAGTAACCCTTTAAGTTTACAATAATTTCGGTGACATATTCATTTATTAAAACAGGAATCAAATTTAAATTCGCTAATGTTAATTTTATTGGAGTTGAAATTATTCTGGTTAAAAAATTAAACTGGAAGATTGAAATCAGCTCTAAAAAATCAAATTAATTAAATTATTTATTGTGTAATAAAAAAACCACCCCAATATTTCTATGGGGTGGTTTCCAAAAATAATTAATTATGAAAAACTTAATTTTATTGTTTTACAAATTTTAATGATTTAATTGAATTGTTTTCTTCAATTATATTCAATAAATAAAAACCACTGGATAGTTTTTCAACATTATAGCTTTGTTTATTAATGCCTGAATTGAAATTCGTAGTCCAATGCATTATTTGTTTTCCTGAAATATCAGTGACATAAATCGTTGCATTTATATTTTTATCAAGATCTGCTTCTAAATTTAAGGAATGATTTGTGATGGTATTGCTTAATGTAATTTCACGAATAGCACTTTCCTGATTTCCAGTATTTATAATACAAGAAAGAACTCTTCTTATTTGTCCTCTTACTTCTCCCGCTGGATTTGCCGGAGTGTGTACATTAAAATAAGCACCATCTTTTTCAAGTTTTGCAACAATGCCACCGGTAATCGGAATTACATTTGTAGCGAATGTATTTGGTAAATCCAACACCACAGCAACTGGTCCATTTACACCGAATGCACCATCGTGAATATGAGCGGATGTTGCATCTCCATTTAAATCATTTACGAGCATTCCATAATCTAATTCTGTATTTGCTTTATTGATTGCAACATAAGCTGCACCATATGCATTTACATTTTTAACTGGAATTTCCTGATCACCACACAAGTCAAAAGCAAATGATTTCATGATGTTACTTTGTATTTGACCTCTGATTTCTCCCCCTGGATTTGCAGAACTGTGAATATTAAAATAGAGTTCATCTTTCAGGAAAGCAGTTACATTATCAGGACTTACTCGAGCTCTGCCAAAATATAAATTTGGAGTGTTTGATGGTGTTAGTGCAGTTAATACAGGTCCACTTTGTCCGGCAGGTCCAAGATGAATATGAGCCGCAGTAGCTGCTACTCCTTCAAAATGAACAACATAAAAAATGGTATCTAAATTAGGATATTGTAAAGATGCATATCCATAACCTCTGGCAGAAGTCGTAACTGGAGGAGTTTCCTGATCACCATTCATAATACCACTACCATTTACAAGTGCTTCATACACGAGTTGTCCTCTAATTTCACCACCTGGATTGGCAGCTGTATGAATATTAACATATGCACCGGTGAAGAAAATTGAAAATAAAACATCTTCTACGATTATTGGATCTTCGATGGTGCCAGTTATAAAAGGCCCTGCATTTAAATCCGCAATTACAGGTCCATTAGCTCCAGTAGGTCCTTGGTGGATATGTGCTGCTGTAGCCGGACCCGAAAGCCCAGTTGGTAAAATTTCATATTGCAATCTTGTTAAATTCTGAGAGAATCGAAAGGTTCCTACCCCTAAACCATTGGTAGTTACGGGTGGTACTTCATTATTTCCAGCTAATATTGCAGGAAAAATAAGTTCTGCTTTCCAATTCAACTGACCTCTGATTTCTCCATTTGGGAATACACTAGTATGAACATTTACATACAGTTCAGACAACATCGCTAATGGGAAAAAACCAGCAGGAATTTTTACAGCACCTTTAATTCGTTTGCCAACAATTAGGGAGCTTAAATCAATATAGACAGGACCTGTAGTATCAGAACCACCGAGGTGAATATGGCAACCTCCAACCGTGCCTGTCAAATTTGAAAAAGCACCATGAACAAACATTTCTGTTCGATCTTCAGAGATTAAAAAGGTCATTAAACCTAATGCATCACTTCTTACTGGTGGTACTTCATCGCCTGCCGACATGGTAGCAACAAACATTAATTGACCATTTTCTGCATACCCTGTTTGGGTAAAGCTAAAAAGCGCCATAAGTAAAAGGAACGTAGAGTACGTAAAGATTTTTTTCATAAACATCTTGTTATAAGTTAAAAATAAATATTCAAAGTAGAATGAATCGCTTGATCGGAAATAATCCTGGGTCAAATAGTAAACAAATATATACTATTTAATTGTTCACAGAAACAAAAGAAATGTGAAAATTTAACTAAAATTCAGTAATATTCAATTGAACTAAGAGGAAAACAAGAAATTTAATGTTACTAAATGAATTAAAAAAATGGTATCAGACAAGCACCTTTTTAATAGCATTGACAACATTCATTACACTTAAACCATATTTATCTAACAGCTCAAGAGGCTTACCAGATTCACCAAAAGAATCATTCACCGCCACATATTCCTGGCGACAAGGATGGTGTTGTACCAGAATTTGAGCTATAGAATCACCCAAACCACCATTTCGTTGATGTTCCTCACAACTGACTACGCGATTTGTTTTACGAACTGATTTTAAAATTGCATCCTGATCAATTGGTTTTATAGTATGAATGTTTATTAGTTCGCAATCGATGCCTTCAGTTTCTAAAATTCGAACTGCTTCCAATGCTTGCCATAATAGATGTCCCGTTGCAAAAATACTTACATCTTTACCTTCTTTTAAGGTCAATGCTTTGCCAATTTCAAATGGCATGTTTTCTAAAAATACAGGCCAATCTGGCCTTCCAAAACGCAAATAAACGGGACCTTTCCAATCGGCAATAGCCATTGCTGCAGCTTTTGTTTGTGCGGCATCTGCTGGATTAATTACGGTCATGCCAGGAAGCATTTTCATGAGTCCGATGTCTTCCAAAATTTGATGGGTAGCGCCATCTTCACCTAATGTTACACCAGCATGGGAGGCACAAATTTTAACATTTTTATCTGAGTATGCCACCGATTGACGAATCTGGTCATACACACGACCCGTACTAAAATTTGCAAAGGTTCCTGTATATGGTATTTTGCCGACAATTGCAAGTCCAGCGGCCATTCCAATCATATTTGCTTCTGCCACCCCTGTTTGAAAAAAACGATCTGGAAATTCTTTTTGAAAAGCATCCATTTTTAATGAACCAATTAAATCGGCACATAAGCCTACGACCTCATGATTTTTTCTACCTGCTTCCAAAAAACCTTCTCCAAAGCCATTTCGGGTTGCTACTTTTTTTGTTGATTGATATTGATCCCAGGACATTTTAAATGATAGTTTATTTGTGATTCGGTTTAAGGAGTAGTTCGTTGTTTGTTTATATAAATTCAGAAATACAGGAGGTTAATTTTTCGGTTTCATGAAACTCCTTTAAAGATTAATTATTTATAAATCATTGCATTTTACAATTTTATCACCGATGATAATTTCAAACAAAAAAGGCCTGTTATGTGCATCCAATGATCAGCCATTTTAGGTTTGCAAACGATGCCTGGAATCTTCATAAGCTTCCAATTTAAAAGTCTCCAAGCGTTTCTTCCAATTGGGCAAGTGCTGTTACTGTTTGTTCTGCATTTGGGGCTACGCCATGCCATTTATGGGTACCCATCATAAAATCAACGCCAAAACCCATAATCGTTTTCATAAGAATTACAATCGGTTTACCATGGCCGGTTTTTGATTTTGCTAAAGCTAAAGTTTCAAGAACTTCTTCCATTATATTTCCGTTCATTTGGAGCACTTCCCAGCCAAAACTTGCCCATTTGGCAGGCAAATCTCCTAAGGCCATTACCTTATCATTGGGTCCATCGATTTGTTGACCATTCCAATCGACGGTTACTATTAGATTATCAATTTTATAATGAGCTGCAGCCATTAAAGCTTCCCAGATTTGTCCTTCTTGCAATTCGCCATCCCCAGTTAAAACATATACGAATCCAGGATCTTTGTCGAGTCGTTTTCCGAGAGCGGCTCCTAATGCAGCACTGACACCTTGTCCTAAGGAACCGGATGCAATACGAACACCAGGTAAATGATCATGTGTTGTTGGATGACCTTGTAATCTGGAATTTATTCTTCGAAAGGTATTCAATTCTTCGACTGGAAAATATCCACAACGCGCTAATGCTGCATAAAAGACTGGTGATATATGACCATTTGACAAGAAAAAAATGTCTTCTTCTTTACCTTCCATTGAAAATGGTATTTTCTTATTTAATACCTGAAAATAAAGTGCTGTCAGAAAATCTGCACAACCGAGAGAAGCTCCCGGATGACCGCTGGCACATTGGGAAGTTTGACGAATAATATCCCTGCGCAACTGGGATGCAACCCGTTTCAATTCTTGTAGGTTCATAACTGAGCGCAAAAGTAGATAATCTAATGGAAATTCTTTGAGATCACTTTAAAGAATTTTATTATTTGTTGCCCTGCTTAAAATATACGATCCTGGAGATCTAAATATTTTGTTTATAGCTTTAAATGAGGCGTTTGCAGTAATTAATGAGAATTCAACCTTGAAACAGAAAGGTGTTGTCTAAAAAAGTGAAATTGATTAATATAACTTTTCTTCCAATATGCTAATTCATGCCCTCCTGGACTTTCTAAATAAGCATGCTCTATGTTCTTTTCCAAAAGTTTTTTATGAAAGGCACGATTTACTTCCAAGAAAAAATCAGAATATCCACAATCTATCCACAAATTTTGATCTGTTTTTTTAATCGAATCTAATAAATATAAGCAACTGAATTTTTTCCATTGCTCTTTATTTCTTTTAATATCTCCTAATAAGGACTGCAGATTCCATTCTTTATCGAATGGTAATAAATCTAATCCACCACTGCTACTGCCAATTACACCATAAATATCTGGATGTTTCAATCCAAGATAAAATGCACCATGTCCTCCCATGCTGATACCACTAATTCCTCTCGATTTTCGATTTGCAATTGTACGATACCTTGTATCCATAAAAGCAACTATCTCTTTTGTGAAATAAGTTTCAAATTTCCTGGTTTTCAAAACAGGGCTATCGAGATACCAACTGTCATAATCTCCATCAGGACATACTAATATCATTTGTAAACTATCGGCCCATTTTTTTAAATTTGGAATTACAAGATACCAGGAGCTTGGCCCACTGCTATGACCATGCAGCAAATAGAGTACTGGATATCTTCTAGTAGAGACATAATAAGAATCGGGTAAAACAAGAAGTGCAGGAAATGATTTATGCATACAACTACTGGGTATGGAGATCGTATCTATTCCGACTGCAAATAGCTTAACATATACGATAGAAAGGAGTAAGCCAATCTTTAAAAAATGTTTCTTAAGTGTGTACATCAGGAGTATTAAACAAGAGTAAAAATAAACACATCGTATGATTTAGATATCATTATTTACTTTTGGAGTCTTAAATGCAGAAAAAGCATCTCTATTCTATTGATATGCTGCGGGGCCTGGTTGCTTTGCTTGTATGTCTATATCACTTTACGGAGGGTTTCTTGCCACAGGAGCATCCATTGCGATTTATATTTTCCAGAGGTTATTTAGGTGTTGAAATCTTTTTTGTAATCAGCGGATTTGTGATTCCTTATACGATGTATAAGAGCAATTACCAATTTCGGGATGCTGGCCGTTTTATGCTCAAACGACTTGCCCGGATTGAACCTCCTTATTGGTTAAGTATTGCTTTAATCTTTTTTATTGATTATCTGGCAAGTTTTTCAATTCACTATAGAGATAAAGTAATTGTATTTGATTGGAAGGATTTATTTTATCATATTCTGCATATCAATGATTTTTTAGACAAACCCTGGTTGAAAGGTATTTATTGGAGCCTTGCTATTGAAATACAATATTATCTATTAATCGCTTTGATTTTTCCGCTACTGATATTTAAAAATTATAAAATCAGTATTTTTGTATTACTGCTTTTTTGTTTAGGGAGGTGGCTAAATTGGGAACATACCGTTTTTTATTTCGGATGTCATTTCGTAATTGGTATATTATTGTTTAATGCACATATTGATAGCATTCGTAACAAAGAACTTCTAATTGGACTGCTATTCGCTTTTTTATTAACGTACTGGTGTTTTGATATCTATCATTTATCTGCAGTTGTTGGTGGATCAATATTTATATATTTTTTTCAATATATGATCAAACCTTTAGTTTATCTGGGAAAAATATCTTATTCATATTATTTAATACATATTCAAGTAGGCTGGTCTTTGATTGATGGTTTAACCCATGTATATCCTGATGGAAATAGGATATTATTTATTGGCTTTGGCATTTTAGGCGCTATTTTGGGATCCGCACTTTTTTATTGGGTTATTGAAAAACCAAGTCATCGATTGGCGAGGAAACTTGGAGGAAATCCAGTGAATTGAATATCCATTTTTCCGTTTGTAACGAAGAAGATAAAATTATAATTTGCGATTGTAATAAATTTGAATCTATGCTAAAACATAGCGTGTGACTTTGTTTTTGCACATTATTTACATTTTCGATTCCTATTTTATTTTTACCGAAATAAAGTTCAATATAAAAAAATTGAAATCCTGTGGTAGTATCATTAAATTTAATTGGGATTGCAATTAAATAAAGATAATGACTTTCAAAAAGAATACTTTAAACCAGAAATTCTGAATGTTTGAATTTTATTTCTTTTGGAATTTTTCGGCCAGGATTCGAAGTGCGGCCATTTCTTTCAATTTTAATCTAGCTTCTTCACAAGGAATTCCAAAATAAGTTTTACCGGTTTCTAAATTTTTGCCAACTCCAGATTTCGCTAATACCGTTACACGATCACCAATGATTAAATTTTGAGCGATACCAACCTGACCATATAAAACCACATGATCTCCTAAAATAGTTTTACCTGCAATTCCTACTTGAGAAGCGATCAAACAATGTTTGCCGATTACTACGCCATGTCCGATTTGAACCTGACAATCTATTTTTGTTCCTTCTCCAATGATGGTATCCCCAGAGACCCCTTTATTGATGGTGCATCCAGCTCCAATATCTACATGGTCATGAATAATTACGCGCCCTGCAGAGCGCCATTTTTTAAATCCTTCATTTGTTTTTTTATAATAGAAAGCATCGGATCCAATAATTACTCCAGATTGAATATTTACATGATTTCCAACAACAGTAAATTCACCAATGCAAGAATTGCTTTGTATGTGAGCATGGGCACCAATAACCGCATGATGCCCAATTACAACATTGGATTCAATCGTAGCGGAAGAATGAATATATGCGGTCTCTGCAATCGATGTAAATTGCGGAATGATGGGTCGTGCTTCTAAAACTAATTGATTATATACTTCGAAAGGTTGATCTGTTATTAGTAAAGTTTTACCTTCCGGGCATTCCGCTTCTTTATTAATAAGTATGATGCTAGCTTGAGAATTGATGGATTTGCTATAATACTTTTCGGCATCTACAAAAGTAAGATCTCCGTTTTCAACTTTATGAATTTCATTAATACCATAAATCCATTGATCTTTGTTTCCAACCAATTGCATTCCAAACCGGGATGCTAATTCATTTACATGTATGGGTTTACTTAATTTCATAAGATAGATTCAATTTTTTATTAATGTGCTTCCAACCAGTTTTCACCAGAATCTATTCCTACTTCAATAGGAACTTTCATATTTGGAATGGCGTGTTTCATTTCGTAAGCAATAATTTTCTTAACCTGTTCCAATTCAGATTTCAAAGTATCAAAAACCAACTCATCGTGTACTTGTAAGATCATTTTAGTTTGTAAATTTTCTTCTTTAAAACGTTTATGAATATGGATCATTGCAATTTTAATCATATCTGCAGCAGTTCCTTGAATGGGTGTATTAATAGCAACACGTTCTGCATTGGTGCGCGACAAACCATTTTTAGAATTAATATCGCGTAAAACGCGTTTTCTTCCTAGCATCGTTTTGACATAACCATTACTCCGGGCATTTTCAACCACATTTGCCATATAGGATTTTAAACCCATATAGGTTTTAAAATACTGATCAATTAAATCCTTAGCTTCTGTACGGGGAATATTTAATTGACGTGAAATATTGGTTGACCCTGCACCATACAGAATTGAAAAATTAACTGTTTTTGCATTTCTACGCTGGTCGGAATTTACTTCTTCATAGGGAATATTATAAACCTTTGCAGCCGTTGCCCGATGAATATCCTGTCCTTTGATAAATGCATCTAACATCATTTCTTCTTGTGCAATTTCTGCTATAAGTCTCAATTCTATTTGAGAATAATCAGCAGATATTAAAATGTGATCTGCATCTCTGGGTATAAATGCTTTGCGTATTTCTCTTCCGGCTTCATCTTTAATCGGGATATTTTGAAGATTTGGATTTTCTGAAGACAACCTACCAGTCGCAGCTCTTGCCTGATTAAACGAACTATGTACTCTACCTGTTTTAGGATTTATCATTAAGGGTAAAGCATCAACATACGTTGATTTCAGTTTTGATAATTTCCGATGTTCCAGAATATCATTTACGATTTCATTTTCAGGTGCCAGTTCCGTAAGTTTTTCTTCATCTGTTGAATATTGATTGGAACTTGTTTTTTTCCATTTGTAGGGAATTTTTAATCGCTCAAATAATATTTCACCAACTTGTTTCGGACTCGCAATATTAAAGCGAACTCCAGCTTTTTGATAAATTAGTTTTTCTGCTTGTGCGATATGGCCTTCCAATACTTTGCTATATTCATTTAAAAAATTTCCATCTATTCGAACTCCTTCATATTCCATATCACAAAGAACAGAGACTAAAGGGAATTCAATTTCGGTTATAAGTTTATGTAATTCCTGCTCTTTAATTTCTTTTTCTAGAATACTTTTTATCTGTAAAGTCATATCTGCATCCTCAGCTGCATATTCTTTTATTTTTTCTAAAGGAACATCACGCATAGAACCCTGGCTATTTCCTTTTTTGCCGATTAATTCTTCAATCGCGACCATTTTATAATTCAAATAGGATTCTGCCAGATAGTCTAATTTATGTCGCAAATCCGGTTCTAATAAATAATGTGCAATCATGGTGTCAAAGTAAGGAACCGGAAGATTGATTCCATACCATTTCATCATTAGCATATCATATTTAATATTCTGACCTATAAATTTTTTTGTTGAATCTTCAAAAATAGTTTTGAATTTTTGGACCTGTTGTAGTGCATATTCCTGATTCTCTGAAATAGGCACATAATATGCTTCTGTTGGTTTTAAGCAAAACGACATACCCACTAATTGAGCTTGGTTTGCATCAATTCCTGTAGTTTCTGTATCAAATGAAATCCGATCTGCTTTTTCAAGTTTTGAAATTAAATCCTGAATTTCAGCTTCTGTTTGGATTAATACATAATGATGTTTAGTATTTGAAATATCATGATCTGCAATTTTATATTCTTTAGGTGATTCTTCATTTTCAATGGTAGTTGGTTCACCAAATAAATTGCCTTGCTGACCTTGTTGATCGTTGCCTAAAATACTTTGTGCGAGTGATCGGAACTCCAATAATTTAAATAATTCTGCAAGTCTGATTTTATCAAATCCTTCAATCTTGTATATTTTTTCATCAAATTGTATGGGTACATGGATGTCAATAGTTGCCAATTTTTTACTTAATAAAGCAAGGTCGGAGTGTTCCGTTACCTTATCTTTTAATTTTCCAACCAATTTATCTTTGTTTTTGATTAAATTTTCAATAGTATCGTATTCATCCAATAATTTTACAGCAGTTTTTTCACCAACTCCTGGAATTCCTGGAATATTATCTACCGCATCTCCCATCAATCCTAATAAATCGATTACCTGGTCGACGCGTTTAATGCCCCAGGATTCTGTTATTTCTTTAGGCCCTAAGATATCGACTCCATTTCCTTGACGAGATGGTTTATACATTTTGATATGTTCTTCTACTAATTGGCCGTAATCTTTGTCTGGTGTCACCATATAAACGGTAAATCCTTCTCGTGCAGCTTGTTTTGCAATCGTGCCAATGACATCATCTGCTTCAAAAGATTCGACCGTAATAATCGGTATATTAAATGCTTTTATAAGTTCTTCAATATAAGGAAAGGCTCGGGTAATATCTTCCGGCTGAGCTTCCCGATTCGCTTTATATGCAGGAAATTCTTTATGCCTGAAGGTAGGTCCGGAAAGGTCAAAAGCTACCGCAAGATGACTGGGTTTTTCATTGCTAATGATATCCCAAAGTGTCCTTGTAAATCCAGAAATAGCCGAGGTATTGAGACCTTTTGAGTTAATTAAAGGTCGTGTAATGAATGCGTAGTGAGCTCTGTAAACCAAGGCATGACCATCCAATAAAAACAATTTTTTCATAGGCGTATAACAAGCCGTGAAGATAGGCAGAAGATTGGAGTGACAGCAAGAGAAAATTAGCAGCTTCGAGAAGTAGCTGGTAATTTTAAAATTACTCGTTGTCCTTGATTCTGTTTTTCGTATAAGTTAATTTGTGGAATTAAAAACTTCGGGTATAAGTCAATAACAATTGTTCAATAATATTGACTCTTTTTCCGAGACCAAGAACTCCACCTATCGCTTTCGAATCGGAAATGCTATTAAGTTTATTGTCATCATAATATAGATCTACTTTGAGACCAATATTAAATCCTTTAAAAACTTCAACACCAAAATTATTCGTCCAAACCACATCTATATTTTGAGGCTTGTCCAGATAGTCTGAATACAAGGAAAGTTCTGTGTTTGCATTTAATTTTTTGTAATAGACACTTGTATACCCGGCTTTAGCTAATGCTCCGAATGAGAATTTGGTAGTTTCAAATTCTATTGTACTTCCTTCTTTTAAGGCCGTACCGTGGATCCCTAGATTTGCTATATTTTGATCTGCAATTATTAATATTTGTCCGGCAACTGGTGAAAGAAACGCATAAAATTTAGTTCCTTTAGTATATTTCATTCCGGGAGCAAGGGTGATTAAAGCTGGTGAAAATAATTTCGATGCGAGTGTCGTATTATAGTTCCCAACCTTTAGTTCTTTTAAATAAATTTTATTCGAAGCAGAATCAATATATGAATTTAAGAGTTGTGATCTAAATCCAAAATCAAATGAATAGGCCCAAGCAGATTCTGCATTCACCTTATATGCAATATTAGAGTTCAGATTTAAAAGATCTAGCGCTTTTTCAAACGGTACTTTTTCTGAAGAACCATTCGTTATAGTTCCGCTTCCGATGCGTTGTGTTGAAAGATTAAAAAGGATATCATTGTTCCATGTTAATAATTCTTTTTTATAGTTTGCTTTATAATTTAAAGCACCACCGATTCCTAAGCGGTTAGAACCTGAACCAACATATGGATTAATATTTAAAAGCTGACCCAGATCTAATCCGATACCTGCATTACAGGTCCAAAATTTCGAAGATGCTGCTTTCATTGTGGCTTCCAATTTAGCCAATCTTTCTTTTTCCTGCATTGCATTTTGTTCCGAAGTTTGGCATACAGAAGTGCTTATAAAAAAAACTGTAAAAATGAATGCTGGTAAAAATTTAAAAATAAATTGTTTCATATTATTTTTTTTTCTAATGAATGTAATTTGAATAAAAGTTTTGCAGGATTGAAGCCATTGTTTTAGGATTCACAATGGAATTCAAAAATTAAGGACATATTCTAGTATTATTAACTTAATTTTGTTCTTGTTTTAGTTAAATTCAGTACAAATAAACGCATATTTTTTAATTTGATCATGCGATTTTCTTAAATCGAATTTAAGTTTCTACGATGCAATATTTTAGATTTCGGAATTTAATGCTTAGTTCTATTTTAGGAACTTGTATTATTATAAGTAAAGGGAATTCTCAGAATTCAGATGATGATATTTTTTTTGTTAAAAATATTTATGAGAAGGCATTAACTGAACAATTATCCTATAAATGGTTAACGTATTTATCAGAAACGATCGGTGGTCGGATAGCAGGATCCCCGCAAAGCATGGCTGCAATAGAATTTACGGCTCAAGTATTGGATACCATTGGAACGGATACCGTTTGGAGACAAGCTTGTATGGTAAATTATTGGTATCGGGGAGCGCGTGAAGAAATAGCTATAATTAATCATTCTTTAGTAGGCACCCGGGCCTTAAATTGCCTTGCATTAGGGGGTTCAGGAGCTACACCAAAAGGTGGTTTATCGGGAACTGTGATTGAAGTTCAAAGTCTTGAAGAAGCCCGTAAATTGGGTTCGGCCTTAAAGGGAAAGATTGTTTATTATAGCAGACCGTTTGAAAATAAGCATCTTAGAACATTTTATGGATATGGTGGTGCTGTTGATCAACGGGTTTTTGGTGCAAACATTGCCTCAAAATTTGGTGCTAAGGCTTGTGTCATTCGTTCTATGACAGGACGCATGGACAATGTACCGCATACAGGAAGTACTATTTTCGAGGAGGGTGTTACGCCAATTCCAGCAGTGGCAATTTCTACAAATGATGCGGTGCTTCTAAGTAATTGTATGAAGGCTGGAGAAACACAATTGTTTATTAAGACCAATTGTGAATGGAGAGGACAAAAGCAAAGTTATAGTGTAATCGGGGAGATTAGAGGTTCAGAAAGACCAGAGGAGATCATTCTTGTTGGAGGTCATTTAGATTCCTGGGATGTTGGAGGGGGTGCTCATGATGATGGAGCAGGATGTGTCCATTCTATGGAAGTTTTGCATTTATTAAAGGCAATGAATTATAAACCAAAACGGACAATTCGGTGTGTATTATTTCAAAATGAAGAAAATGGTTTGGCTGGAGCAACTACCTATTCGAGGATTTCAAATGAGAAAAAGGAGTTTCATTTGGCTGCAATTGAATCAGATGCTGGTGGATTTACGCCTTTAGGTTTTGGTTTTGATGCAGACAGCAGTGTACTCCTAAAATATACTCAAAATTTATCTAAATGGGAGGAGGTTCTTGGGCCTTATAATATTAAATTTGACAAAGGTGGTTCTGGTGCGGATGTAGGCCAATTAAAGAGTCAAAAAGGACTATTATTAGGATTAAGTCCGGATTCTCAAAGGTATTTTGATTACCATCATACGGAACAGGACCGCATTCAAGCTGTCCACCCCAGGGAATTGGCACTTGGATCTGCGGCGATGGCAAGTTTAGTATATTTAATTGACAAATATGGACTTGGAAACTGATATTCAGGTTCTTGACAAGCAATTTGAGTTATTTTTATCAAATGGTACGATTCATGAAAAAATCGCAGCCTTAGCAGAGGCTATCAATCGACAATTCATAGGCAAAGAACTAGAAATTATTATCATTATGGAAGGGGCTGAGGCGTTTGCAAATGCCATTATTCCTTTATTTAATTTTAGTTATAATATTCATTATCAGCGTATTAAATCTTATATTGGGATGCAATCCAAGGGTGTATTGGATTTTGAATCGGAATGGATAAGTTTATTAAAACAAAAGGAGCTTTTAATATTAGAAGATATCATAGATACTGGTTTAACCCTGAATCTTTTTATTAAATTTTTAGAAGAAAACGATATTAAAAAGGTTTATGTAGCCAGTTTATTATTAAAACCCGCGCAATTAAAATATGAGCTAAAGCCTGATTTTACTGGATTTGAAATTGGTCCAGAGTTTATTATTGGCTTTGGGATGGATTATAATGAAGAGGGGAGGCAACTTTCTGGAATATACCGATTAAAAAGCTAAAGAAACTCTTAGTAATTTCATAAAACGCGTTATTTTTGCGTCCGTTTCCAACTGAC